>JANMWW010000235.1:0-32513 GCA_031394155.1 Chloroflexota bacterium
TGCTGGATCCTACGCGCACGTCGACATCGTGATGGAGTTCGTGTCCAAAGTGAACTCGCCCTTCCGGTCCAGCGCGCGGCCGTCGATCTACTCGCCCGTGGTCACGGTGATGGACGAGAGAGCGATGATCGTCCCCTTGAACGCGGACCCCGTACCGATCGTCGCGGAGCTCCCGATCTGCCAGAAGACATTGCAGGACTGCGCGCCGCCGATGAGGACGACGCTGCTTCCGGAAGCGGTCGTGAGCGTCGAGCCGGCCTGGAAGATCCAGACATCGCTCGGCCCGCCCGAGAGCGTCAGCGCTCCCGTGAGTCCGATCGAGCTTGCGGAGTTGTACACACCGGGCACCAGGGTCTGGCCCCCGAGGTTGCCGGCGATCGGGATCGTCGGCCCGCTTCCGGCCGCGGTGTTGTAAGCGGTGACGAGATCGGTCTTGGCTCCCTGGGTGACCGCGTCACCGGCGTGATTGGTCCCGGTGATGGTGACCGAGCCGAAGCCGGTCTCGGTGGTCGTCGGATAGGTTCCAACATCACCGTTGATCGTGGTCGGCCCCGTGTTCGTGATCCCGGCTCCGGCAAGGACCGCGAAGCTGGTCGCCGTTCCGAGGCCGACCGTCGGTGGTCCGGCCGCGCTTGCTGTCTGTGCCGCCGCCGCCCCGATAGCCAGGATGAGTGCGACGGACACGATCGCAGCGAGAACCTTTGATCTCTTCATGTCTGATACCGCCCCTCTGTGCCACGCGCGCATGAGCGCGGTGTGCGTATCGAGTGAGCGCAAGTCCTATGCCACGCTTGTCCGGCCGGGCGACGAGCGACCCGTCAGGCGTACGCGGAGAGGACGGCCAAACGGCAAGGCGGACAGTGGCTGCTACTCGTGTCGCGCGGGGTCGACCGCCATGCGTCAGAAGCTCGGTACGGTAGCCGCATGAAAAACCGCCTGCCCCTAGTCCCCGCCCGCGATGTTGCTCGTCTCCCCTACGCGAAGCCCATGAATTGGCGCGCGATTCTCCGCTCGCTCCTAGCGGTGTTCTTTGTCGCGGCCGGGGCGAATCACTTTCGCGATCCCGCGTTCTATCTCCCAGGGTTACCGTCAAAGCTGCCGTGGCGCCAGCCACTGATCGATCTCAGCGGCGCGGCGGAGATCCTCGGGGGCTTCGGCGTGCTCGTGCCGCGGACCCGCCGTGCCGCCGGCTGGGGACTGATCGCGCTGCTCATCGCGGTTTTCCCAGCCAATGTGTTCATGGCGCTCCGCAACGCCCAGCCGCCAAGGCGCACCGTAGACAAATGGGTGCTGTGGGTGCGGCTGCCACTCCAAGCCGTATTCATCGCATGGACCTGGTGGACGGCTGCGGCGAAACCGCGGGAACGCTCGCCGCGGTAGCCAGGGACCCCTGACCTGGTCGAAGGCGCGCATCCATACGGATGCGCCTTGCGCGCGGTCGTGAGGGAGCGCTGGGTGCGGCTACGCCTTGCGCGTAAGCGCGCGGATCTGCAGGAGTGCGAGGTAGGCGAACACCGCCGCCATGGCCAGACCGACGATGATGAACGCGGTCCCCAGGGTGAGGACGCCGCCGCTCGGATCGGTGCCAAGGGCCCTGCCGGCGATGCCGGCGGTCGCGATCGAGGTCGAGTAGTACGAGAGCACGAGTCCCATGACGGTCAGTCCGATGTACGCGTACGCCTTCGGCCAGGTGTATTGCTTCATGCGGCATCAACGCTTGGACGCTCGTTACGTTGCGATTGACGTTGCGCATCCATTTCTGGATTCGGTTGGACTGTGCCTACGCCAGACTTGCCCTGACCGAGAGCTTGACGTTGCCCTTGAGCGCCCGCGAGATCGGACAGTTTTCCTTCGCATCCTCAGCGGCGCGCGTGAAGCTCTCCGCATCGGCCCCCGGGACCTCGCCCACTACCTCCAGCTCGCTCGAGACGACCGTCCATGCGTCGCCGACCTTGTTGAACGTGACCTTCGACCGCACCTCAAGGCGATTCGGCCTGGTGCCGGCCTTGGCGAGACCGCCCGACAGCGCCATCGCAAAGCACGAGGCATGCGCCGCCGCGAGGAGCTCTTCGGGACTCGACTTTCCGCCCGGCGCTTCGGTGCGCGCGCTCCACGACACTGGAAGCTCAGCGAACTTCCCACTCGACGCCGCGGTCACGACACCTGTGCCACTCAAGAGATCGCCATTCCACACCGCTCGCGCTTCTCTGGTTGCCGCCATGTCACACCTCCCGATCGCCTAGAGCGTACGGACGCGATTCGCTGACGGTCCAACCGTACGTTCGCCAGCGCTCCGGCGTCGGAACGCGATGCGACACAAGTCGGACTGTCAGCGTCTCACGCGACCTCTTTCGTGCCGCAGCCCAGGCCAGGCCGGCCATGATCGCCGCGACGCTCTCCTTGTCGGCCGGATATGCGCCGTCGTGGCGAAGCATGTCCAGGGGAAAGTCGCCGACACCAGAGACCGTGTATCCGAAGAGATCCGCCATGCTGAGGACTCTAGCGGCGGCGAACGCGCGCATCATGCGGAGAGATTGCAGCCGTAAGGTGGCATGTGCCCAAGAAGCGTGCGCCGAGCGTGGCGAGGACGTCGACGACCATCTCGCGGCTTCGTACGAACTCGACGGCAGAACAGTCGTCTATTTCGGCGCCGCGACGGCCCATCTGAGCCTGATGCGGTCGGCACGTGGCGCGGATCCGGTCGCGCGCCTCGGCGCGAACACGGGTACGCTCCTCCAATGGCTGACGAAACGACCATCACCATCGCGAAGGACGACACGATCATCGTCGAAGAGGAGCTGCTCAGTGTCGCGGCGAAGCTCGCCGCGGGCGGTTTCGTGCGCTTCGACCGCGGCAATGAAGCGGTCATGGTGAACGCTTCGACCGTTCGCTATCTGCGCAGCGTTCGACGCTCGGAGGGCGGCCGCTAGCAGCGCGCGATCGGGATCACTGGCTCGCGGCTTTGAGTCAGCGCTTGATGCTTGCCGTGTCGATGTCCTTATGCGGTGCGCAGAATGACGCGAGCGCACAGACGCTCCTGCCATTCAGCTGATACGTCGGCACGCCCCACTTGATCGACGCGGACATCGAGACATTCTTCCCGGCAGCGTGCTAGCGCGAGCCGACGGTGTAGGTCATCTCCCCGATCGCGTTCGTCGTACCTGCGTTCCGCAGCTCGAATCCGGCGCCGCCCAACTCGGCGGTCCCCCACCGGCCCCGCCCAAGGTCCGTGCGCGATGTCTGCCGGTACCACGCCGCGGACAACGGATCGGTGGCACGCCACGCGACGGTCCAGACGAGCGTCGCATTCGGTGGCGGCGTCGCGCCGCGCGCCGTCGCCAGGTCCGCGGGCTCGAACGTCAGTGTCTGACCTGCGCTGATGGAGAATGCGACCGTGCCGGTCGAGATGACGGTCACGCCGCTTGGCAACGCAGGCTGGCTCGGCATCGGCGGTAGCGACGCTCCGGGAGGTAGCGCCGGCGTACTCGATGGTGGCGTCGCGGACGCCGGCGGCGGCGCGGACGTGACACTCGTCGAAGTCGGAGACGGGAACGCAGTGCGTGTCGGAGTCGGAGTCGCAGACGCTGTCGGTGGCGCCGTTGCCACGGCGGGCGTCGTGGACTGCACCGCGACGACGGTCGAAATCGCGCGCGGCGTTGGCGTAGCGGTGATGCGATCGGTCTCCGAGCATGCGGCGATCACACAAAGGACGAGCGGCGCTACGAGACCGCGCAGGTGTGTGCTCACAGCGAGAACTCGCCGGGCGCGATCCGCTCGCGTCCGCGCATGTAGGGTCGGATCGCGTTCGGGATGACGATCGATCCGTCTGCCCGCTGGTAGTTCTCCATCACGCTGATCATGAGCCGTGGCAGCGCGAGCCCCGAGGCGTTCAGGATGTGGGGATGCTCCACGCGTCCGCCGGCCTCGCGCTTGAAGCGGATCGCGGCACGCTCCGCCTGCAGCGAGCCACCGTCGCTGGTCGACGAGACCTCGAGCCACTCCTTCACGCCGGGGGACCACGTCTCGACGTCGAAGCCCTTCATCGCGACGAAGCCGAGATCGCCGGCGCAGCGCTCGACGACGCGCGCGGGCAACTCGAGCCTCTCGAGGACCTGCGTTGCGAGATCCGTGAGCATGAGCAGCTCGCTCGGCGAGTCCTCGGGCCTCGTGACGGACACCATCTCGACCTTGTCGAATTGATGACCACGCTTGATGCCGCGCACGTCGCGCCCAGCGCTCATCTTCTCGCGGCGGAAGCAGGCCGTGTACGCGACGTAGCGGACCGGAAGCTTCTCGATCGGGAGCGTCTCGTCGCGATGCAATGAGATCAGCTGCGTCTCGGCGGTGGGGATGAGCCAGATGTCGTCATCCTCGTCGCGATACAGGTTCTCGTCGAAGTGCGGGAGGTGCGCGGACGCGAGAAGTGTCTCCTTGCGCGCGACAAAGGGCGGATAGATCTCCGTGAAACCGGCATCGATCTTGAGGTCGATCATCCATTGGATGAGCGCGCGCTGGAGCGCCGCGCCCGCGCCGCGCAGGACGTAAAACCGCGACCCCGAGAGCTTCACGCCACGCGGGAGGTCCAGGATCCCGAGCGCCTCGCCGAGCTCCCAGTGCGGTTTCGCCTCGAACGCTAGCTCGCGCTTGGCGTCCTCTCGAAGGACCGGATTGTCGTGCTCGTCCTTCCCCGGCGGCACGTCCGGCGCGATCTCGTTGGGGATCCACAGGGCCAGCTCGTCGCGCTCCTGCGACAGCGGCTGCAGGTCCGCATCGATCTCCTTGATGCGGTCCCCGATCTCCCGCATCCGCACCTTGATCGCCTCGGTCGGCGGCCCGCCCTTGCTGGCCTTGTTCCGCTCGGCCTGGAGCTGCTCTTTCTCGCTCTGGAGCTGACGAACCCGCCCGTCCAGCTCGATCAAGCGATCGAGCGGCGCGTCGAAGTGGCGAGCGGCCAGCATGGCGCGCACGCGCTCGGGGTCTTCACGCACCCGCTGGAGGACCGTCACGGTCGTGCCATTATCGGCACTCGTGTGGAACGTCGTCCTCGTCGCGTTCGAGGGACCCGACCGCTACTCGTTCGTCGGGGGCCTCGCCACGCGCATGAACGACCTCGCCGCGGCCCTCATCGCGCGGGGTCACCAGGTCCGCCACGTGTTCGTCGGCGATCCGAGCGCGCCGCACGTCGAGATCGGCGACTCGGGTCTCGTGCTGGAGCGGTGGGGCCAGTGGATCAGCGCACATCACCCGAAAGACGTGTACGACGGCGAAGAGGGCAAGTACAACGACCTCTCACGGACGCTCCCACCGCATCTCGCCGACCTCGCGGCGGAGGCCGAGCGCCGCGGTGAGCGCACCGTGATGCTCTTCGAGGATTGGCAAACGGCTAGAGCCGCCATCAACGCCGCGACGTTGTGCCGCGCGCGCGGGATCCACGCTCCGATGTTTTGGAACGCGAACAACACCTATGGCTTCGGCCGCGTCGACTTCCCCATCCTGCGACGCGTGGCATCCATCACGACGATCTCCCGCTACATGCGGATGGAGCTGCTCAAGGTGGATGTCGAGGCGGCGATCCTTCCGAACGGGATCGCGGATCGGTGGCTCAAGCCGTTGCCGCCCTCGGATGCCACCGTACTGAAGAAGTCGTTCGGCGACCGACCGACATTCGTGAAGGTCGCACGGTTCGATCGAGACAAGCGGTGGCTTTGGGCGATCGACGCGATCGCGGCGATGCGCGATGCGGGCATGCGCCCTCGTTTCATCATGCGCGGAAGCCGAAGCGACTACGCGGACGTGGTCGGCGCTCGCATCCGCGCGCGCGGGCTGAACATCGACCGCCTGACGTTGCCGCCGACGGCGACGCCGCGCGATCTCGTTTCCGCGGTCAGTACGACGACCGGCGAGGTCGTGTTCCTCGACTTCTTCATCGCCGAGCGCACGCTGCGCGCGCTCTATGGCGCGGCCGACGGCGTTCTCGCCAACTCGGAGAAGGAGCCGTTCGGTCTGGTCGGCCTCGAGGTCATGTCGTGCGGCGGGATCGCCTACGTGGGACGCACAGGCGAGGACTACGCCGTCGCGTACGGCAACTCGATCGTGATCCAGAGCGACGACCCCCGCGAGCTAGCCACAGCGCACAACATGCTGCGCGAAAAGCCGGAGCTCGCCGCGCAGCTGCGGGCGGACGGCCGCGCGACGGCAAAGCGCTTTGCGTGGCCGCGCATCCTCGACGCGTACGAAGCGCTGTGGGAGACCGCGTTCGCGCTTACCTCTTCACCGTAGGCCTCGGCGACGGGTCGAGGCGCTGCAAGAGCTCGTAGCGCACCGCGCGCCTGATCGCGAACGGCTCATGCGCGTGACGTCGTCGTGTCGCCACGTCGACGGTCCATTCGGCGCGCTTCACGAAACGCAGGTGCTCACTGAGGTACCGGCGAAGCTCGGCCAGATCGTCGAACGGCACCCGATGCCAGAACCGCCCACGGCGTCCTCGACTGAAGAGCCCTTCGCGCACGACGCGCGTAACGGCACGATCGGACACGCGGTCGTTGACGAGCTCGACGCTCGAGGTCCGGATCGTCCCGAATCGCTGGAAGCGCTTCGGCATCCGACGCTCGGCGTACGCGAGAACGCGCGAGTCAGGCCGTGCGTCGACGAGAACGCCACGCGAAGCGAGGACCCGGTGCACCTCGTGTAGGGCATCGACCATGCCCTCCCGTGCGATGCATCAGAGCGTCCACGAGAGGATCACAACGTCAAAGGCGCCGTCCGGGAACGGAAGCGATTGGCCGGCGCCTGTCTCGAAGCGGACGTTTCGAACGCCTGCCTCGCGCGCGCGACCGATCGCACTCGCGATGGCCTCCGCGTCGGTATCGAGGCCGACGACATCCTTCGCGAAGGGAGCCGCGCCCAGCGCGAGGCGGCCGTCTCCGCATCCGAGATCGAGCACGCGCTTGCCGCGCACGAGCGCCGGTCCTCCCCAGTGACCGAGTTCCACATCCGCCGCTGGCCTGAGCAGGGAGCAACACGCGGGGAGATGCCTCCCGAGATCGCGCGGATCCGATGGCGTGCTCATGTTTGGCCGGGCAGCATGGTCGCGCTGCGACCCACGACCGCAGCGGTGCGGCTCGGGTCCATCAGCGACTGGCGGATGTCGTCCGGCGGCTCCGCGCCCGCGTACCACCACACGACTTCGAGATTAGCGCGAAACAGCGCATCGAAGACGTTGTCCTCGGGGCTGGAGTTCCGGCTCGAGTACCACCAGAACCAGTCCGAGCCTTCGGCGACCATCAGCGGCTGGCGAACGCTCTTGGGCATGTGGCGGAGCGGACCCCACTGCTCCTGCGCGAAGCGGCGCGTGCGCTCGAGCGCGCTCCAGGCGCGCGCGTGTGCGGGCTCGCCGAACCAAACGCGCAGGTTGCCGTCGATCCATGACCCGGTCGCGAGATCGGGCAGATCGATCTTCGCCGGATTCCTGTCCAGGAACTCCGACACGCGAACTGTCTCGAAGCGTTCGTCGTTCTGCAGCGTTCCATACAGATAGCGCAGGAAGTCGTTGCCGTTGTTCGGGTATTGCTCCCAGGCGTTCTCGCCGTCGAGGATGATCGACGCGAGGTACGGTCCGCCCTCGTCGGGAAGACGGTCGCGCGCGCGCTCGAGCTTCCAGATCATGTCCCCCACCGCGTCATGCGGCGACATGTCGCCGTACATGAAGCCGATGCGATCTGAAAGCTCGCGGTCGCGGAAGATCGACGTGCCGCCTCCGTAGCGATACGGCCGGTACAGCAGCTGCGGCTCGATCAACGCACCGATGTCGTCGCGCCGCAGCTCGACGCCCGCCGACCGCGCGAGCACGCCCTCGTCCGACGCGAACCACTCGAGTCCGGACTTGAAGATCGCCGCTGCCGCTTCGGGCGAGACGGAGCCTTCAGACGGCCAGGTGCCGCGCGGCTTCTGGCCGAACGCCCGCTGGTGCGACGCGATCGCCTCCTCGAGGTGGAACGCAGCGTCGTCCGGATAGGCGAACGGCGGGTCGGGAACGATCGCGCTCGGGTCCGAGCGGAGCGCGCTGCGGTTGTCGATGATCAACGGAAGGATCGGGTGGTAGTAAGGCACCGTCATGAGCTCGATCTGACCGTCGTGCTCGAGACGGTGGTAGAGGTGCGGCACACCAGACGCCATGAGTCGCTGGCGACCGATGACGTAGCGCACGTCTTCGCGCGTGTAGCGGCGGCCGGCGTCGCGGATCTCGAGAAGCCGCGTGTCCGACGCGACGTCGTCCGGATCGATCCACGCGAGGTTGAACCACACCGCGAGATCGACGAAGTAGTCATCCGACAGGAGCTCCACGCGATCCTGCGCGGCAAGCGCGATCTGCAGCAGCCGGAGATATTCCTCATGCCGATGGATGACGTTGCCGTGATGGATCGAGAAGAAGCGCCGGAGCATGTGCTGCTTCTCCTCAATGGTGAGGTTGCCGTCGACGGTGCGCATCGTGACGCGCGTGTCCTCGTCATCCGCCCCGCGCGCGTAGTCCTCGAGCTGGTCGCGCAGGCTCGGCACCATCGTGAAGTTCGCTTTGACGCGCGGGAATTCTTGCAGCAGCCGCGCCATGTGCAGGTAGTCCTTCGAAGCGTGGAGCCGCACCCACGGCAGCACGAACTCGCTGGTCTGCGGGTGACGGTAATACGGCTGGTGCATGTGCCAGATGATCGCGACGGGCAGCTTGCCTTTCATCGCGAGGCCTCGTCGAGACGGCGTCGCACCTCGTCCGCGGGTAGCGTGATGAGGAGCCACGCGGCCTTCGGTCCATTCGACTTTCCGAGGAAGACCTTGTAGATCGCTTCGAACGCGTCGCGCGGAGCTTTTCCATCCCACACGCGCTTCGCGGCCTCGTACAACTCCTGCTGCATCGCCTCGGGATCGTTCACCGTGCCGATGAGCGAACCAACCTCTTTGAGGAAGCGCTTCTGCTCCGGTGTGAGCGAGAGGTCCGCGGGGAGCGCGCCCTGGATGCTGAACCTCGCGTCCGGCGGTGCCCATCGCTCGAGCCACACTCTCGCGAGCGCGATGCGCCGTTCGAGGTCGCGGTGTTCCAGAGGGCTGAGTGGCGCGCCCTTGCGCTCCTCGGCCTCACGGAACGGCTCGACGCTCGGGATCTGGATCCAGTCGGCGATGATGCTGAAGCGCACGCGGAACCCGGGCGGCGCGTGATCCTCATCGACTTGCGAGAGCGACCAGGTCTTCGCGAAGTCGCTGTCCCGGCTGGTGAGGTACGCATCGCCGCAGCGGTCGTACTCGTCCCAGAGCTTCGGCAGGTTGCTGCCGGTCGGGTCGAAGTCGATATGGCGATGCGGGGGTGTCCGAAGCATCGTGAAGCGGATCAGTTCGGGCGGATAGATCTTCACGAACTCGTGCGCTGCGGCGCCGAGGGCTTTCCATTCCTCCGGCTTTGAGGTCGACATCTTCTTGCCGCCGACGTTCACGAACTCGTGGATGAGGCCGATGGGTGGAGCCTTCTTCCAGACCTCGCGGTAGACCTCGTTCGCGCGATCGCGCGACCCGCCGGCGGTCAGCAGGTCCTTCCCGCCTTCCTCGTAGGTCACGCTGAAGTGGTCCCACATCGCGCACCATTGCAGGTTCCAGTAGAGCTTGGCGCCGCCGGTGAACGGCGAGCGGCGGCCGGTGTGGCCGCAACCCTCCGCCCAATCGACGAAGTCGCGACGGCATTCGTACGCGACCGTCTTACCGTCGTAGTCAAAGGCCTCCGTGGTGCCGAGGCGGCCGCAGTTCTCGCAGATCACGCCGATCGGCAGCCAGCGTTCGTCCTTCTGCACGTTGGCGACGCGCGCGTAGATCTCGCGGATCGTCGCGGCGTTGCGGAGCACGAGGTCGATCTGGGTGTCGAGCTCACCACCGCGATACAGATCGCGCATCCAGCGGATTTCCTGCGGGCGGATGCCGAGCTGCGCGAACGTCTCGAGGAAGCGCGTGGCGTGCAGCTTCGCGAAATCGGAGAACGCGGGATCTGGTGACGGGATGGCCGCGAACGGCTTGCCCATGTGCTCGGCCATGCCGGCCTTCGCCTTCATCGATTGCGAGTCCATGGGGTCGTAGTCGTCGATCGTGAACACATAGCGGACATTCAGGCCGTGCTTCTTGAACGTCCGGTAGAGCGCGTCGGTGATGATCGGCCCGCGGAGCGACGAGATCGGGATCTCGCCAGATGGCGTCTTCGAGTCGCGGATGACATGCGCTCGGTCCGGCGCGAGGAGACTCGCTTCTTCGTCCGCCCAGAACGCCCCACGAACGGCTTCCGGGTCTTGGCTCACCTGCGACTCAACGGATCGTGAGGATCTTCATCTCGATCGTGCCCGACGGTACCGACATCTTCACCGTTTCGCCAGCCTTGTGACCCTGGAGCGCGCGGCCGACGGGCGACTCGTTGCTGATCTTTCCCTCAGCGGGTGACGCCTCCGCGGAGCCGACGATGACGTACTGCTCCTTGCGGCCATCAGCCTCCACGGCGATGTGGCTGCCGACCTCGACGATGTCGTGCTTCGACTTCTCGTCGATCAACTGGGCGTTCTTGATCATCTGCTCGAGCGTCATGATCCGGCCCTCGAGGAAGGCTTGGTCGTTCTTGGCCTGCTCGAGCTCGGAGTTCTCGCTGTAATCGCCGAACTCCATGGCCGCGTGGATGCGCTTCGCGACCTCGTCGCGCTTGGCCGTCCGCAGGTCGTCGAGCTCGGCCTGAAGCTTCTTCAAGCCCTCTGCCGAGACGTATTGAGGTTTTTCAAGGTTATTCACGTATGGCCTCCAAAAAAAAGAACTGAAGGCCTGGCGGCCCTCAGCACTCAGTGCGCTTTCTATGCTTCGAGGTCAAGTGTACACGGATGGGGCCCTCCGGCGCAGCCTGCGGCACGGCGTGCTTCGCTGGTATGCGACCTCCGGGCGCGACCTTCCGTGGCGGCGCACCCGCGATCCCTACGCGATCCTCGTGTCTGAAGTGATGCTCCAGCAGACGCAGGTCTCACGAGTGCTGCCGGCGTTTGCGTCGTTCCTGGGGCGCTTCCCCACGCTCGGCGCACTCGCGCGCGCGCCGCTTGGCGACGCGCTGCGCCAGTGGAGCGGGCTTGGCTACAACCGCCGAGCGCGCGACCTTCATCGGCTCGCGCGCCTCGTGCCCTCCGGACTGCCCCTTGAAGTCGAGGCGCTCGACGCGCTCCCGGGCATCGGCGCCTACACCGCGGGCGCCGTCGCGTGTTTCGCCTACGGAACCCGGACCGCGTTCGCGGACACGAACATCCGTCGAGTCCTCGGCCGCATCCTCCTGGGACGGGTCGCAACTGAGCGGGAAGCCGTCGCGATCGATTCGGAGGTCGCGCCGCGGGACGCGCGGCCATGGCATCACGCTTTGATGGATCTGGGCGCGACGGTCTGCGTCGCGCGCGCGCCACGCTGTGACGCCTGTCCGGTAGCCTCGCGCTGCCTGAGCCGCGGCACCGTCGGCGCCGCAGCAGCCAAGCCGCGGCAGGCCGCGTTCGCCACGAGCGACCGCCGCGTGCGCGGCCGCATCATCGCGTCGCTGCGGGCGGGAGATATGACCGTCACGGCGCTTCGACGCGCGGTGGGCGATGCGCGTGTCGATCGGCTGGTGGAGAGGCTGGCTGAGGAAGGACTGGTCGAGCAACGCGGGAGGAGGGTCGGGCTGCCCGCGTAGGACTATGCGGGGTCCAACCGCAGCGTCGTGTCGAGCGTCGCGAGACGAAGCATCGAGAACAGCGAGTTGTTCTTCGTGTACTTGCGCCAGAGCGCTGCGCTCACCTGGTCGATGACCTCCGGGGAGCTGACCGCCGCAGGACGGACCGCGACCTTCCGGGTGCCGACGTGGATGGCGCCCTCGTTGTCAGCGACCAGCTCGCGGTACCAGCGACCGTTCTTCCCTTTGACCGACCGTACGTACGGCGCGCCTTCGTGCACAACGATCCAGATCGTGACCTTGTGCACGTTCCCCTCGGGCGACCGCGTCTCGATGTCGACCTCCTTCGCGCCATCGAAGCGCGTGATGAGGAGATCGGGGAAACGCACTTCGGTCACGCCACGAGCTCGGGTACCGGCGGACCCGCTACGACCTCCGCATGCCGCTCGGGCGGCAGGAACGTCCGCGCGATCTCGACGACCTGCTCCTTCGTGACCGCGCGTAGTGCCTTCGGGTACTTCTCGAAATGGTCCTCGCCGAGGTCGAACAGCTCGGCCTCGAGCACCATCGACGCGACGCCGCCCGGGCTCTCGAGCGCGACATCGAGCTCCCCGACCAGCTTGTCTTTCGCGAGCGAAAGATCGTCCTCCGCGATCTCGCCGAGCGTGACCTTCCTTAGCTCATCGAGCGCGACTTCGATCGCACGCCGCACATTCGTCGGATTGACGCCCATGCGCACGATCCACGGCGACTGACCGCGGCTCGAGCCCATGCCGCTGAACACGTAGTACGCGAGGCCGAGCTGATCCCGGATCACGTTGCCGGCGCGGCTCGCGAACGTATCGGCGGCGTAGACCATGTTGGTCACGCGCGCCGCGACGAAACGCGGGTCGCTCCGCGGCATCCCGGGCCAGCCGATGAGCACGTCCGACTGCGTCTTGTCGGGGACGATCTCGTTCCGGCGCACGGTCGCGGCGAGGGCGACCTCGGGAACATCGCGTGTCGGACGCGGGCCCGATACGCGCCAGTCGCCGAACGCCCGTTGCGCCGCTTCCACCACCGCGTCGAGCGTCGCGGCGCCGGCCACGACAAGGATCGCGCCGTCGGGCCGGATGGCGCTCTGGTGGTAGTCGCGGATCTCCTCGGCCGTCGCGGTGCGCACGACCTCGGCGTCACCGATGCCTGGTGAGTGGAAGGGATGGGTCTTCGGGTACACGAGCGTGCGCCAGACACGCTCAACGACCGCGCGCGTGTCGCGTTCATCGCGCTCGAGCTGCGCGAGCGTCTGACCGCGCACGAAGTCGAGATCCTCGGGCGTCAATGCGGGCGTGCGCAGCGACTCGGACATAAGACCGAGCAGCGCCGCGAGATCGTCAGCGAGGCATTGGCCGCCGAACACCGCCGCGTGGGCGCCCACGTCGAGACGCGCGACAGCGCCCAAGGCATCGATCGAGTCTGCCCACACGCTCGCGCTCTTATCCCGGGTTCCCCGCAGCATCGTCTGGGCTGTGAGCCGTGCAACACCGGGCCGTCCCATCGGCTCGAACCACTGCCCAGCCTCGACCGTGAGGATCACCGAGGTCGTGCGCAGCTCGGCGATCGGCGCCACCGCGATCCGCATCCCGTTGGCCAGGCGCTGCCGCTGTACGCGCATCAGTCCGCGACTTCCGGAGCGAACCAGCCGACGTTGCGCGAGCGCTCGATGAACGTCGCTTTTGCCGCGTCGCGGATCTGCTCCATGGTCACGGCCGCGAGCTTGTCGTACCAGTCGGCGATCGACGCCGCCGCACCAGTCGACAGCACCTCACCGCAGCGGTACGCGCGCCAGGTGATCGTGTCCGTACCGAAGGCCGTCGCGGCCATCAGCTGGCGACGGACGCGCGCGAGCTCGGCATCGGTGATGAGCTCGCTGGCGACCCTGTCCAGCTCGACGTTCAGCGCGCGCTCGACGTCCGCATGCGCGATCTCGGGTCGGAGCGTCGCCTCGATCCAGAAGAGATGCGGATCCTTCGTCAACCGGAAGCTCGCATCGACGTCGGTCGCAAGGCCCTTCTCGACGATCGCGCGGTGCAGGCGCGACGAGCGGCCGGACGCGCCGTCGCCGCCGGACGTCCCGGCGAGCGTGACGCCGAGCGCTGTGAGCGCCGGCGCCATCGGGTCTGTTGCGCGCGGCGCGCGAAACGCGAGCATCACGACCGGCAGCGTCCCGCCGGCTCGGCGCACGACGATGCGACGCTCGCCATGCTGGATCGGCTCGGGCGCGCGCGGCGGCTCACCAAGATCCTTCGAAGGCTCGAGTCCGCTGAACGCCTGGGCCGCCTGATCAGCGAGATGTGCGGCGTCATCGTCGCCGACGACCACGACGTACGCGTTGTTCGGCGCATAGAAGCGGCGGTAGTGCGCATACAGGCCGTCGCGGCTCATGAGCTTGATCTCGTCCTTGCTACCGATGACGCCTTGACCGTACGGATGGCGGCTGAACGCGACCGCCTGCAGCTCTTCACCCAAGAGGAACGAGGGATCGTTCTCGAGGCCTTCGCGCTCGGACACGATCACGGTGCGCTCGGCCTCGGTCTCTTCGAGGGAGATGAGCGCGTTGCGCATGCGGTCGGCCTCGAGCTCGAGCGCCGTCGCGTAGCGGCTCTTCGGGATCGTCTCGAAGTAGCAGGTCACGTCCTCGTTGGTGAAGGCGTTCCACTGCGCGCCATAGCGCGCGAGCAGCCGGTCGAGATCGCCCTTTGGATGGCTGGGCGTGCCCTTGAAGAGCATGTGCTCGAGGAAGTGGCTCATGCCGGTGGTGCCGGGGACCTCGTTCCGCCCGCCCA
Source organism: Chloroflexota bacterium (assembly GCA_031394155.1). GTDB lineage: Bacteria > Chloroflexota > Limnocylindria > P2-11E > P2-11E > CF-39. The sequence continues at coordinate 14,521 of JANMWW010000235.1, forward strand.
CGTGGTACCAGACCCACAGCGACACCACGGGCGCGTGATGCGCTTCCAGCGCGTGGATCACGAGCCCGTTATCGAGGCGACGCGTCAGAGGGACGTCGGTGTAAGGGATGTAGTGAGTCTAGGTGGCCGCTAGTTGACGCCGAACTTGGCCCCCAGCACCTGCCGCGCGGCCGTACCGGCGACCTGCGACGCGAAGTTGCCTGGCGACTCGTGGAACTGCTCGAAGACCGCGGCGAACGCGACCGACGGCGCGTCGAAGCTCGCGAAGCCGATGAACCAGCCGTTCGGGTCGCCGGGCGTCTGCGCCGTGCCGGACTTGCCGGCGACGCTCACGGGGAACGTGCGAAACGGGAAGTACACCGTGCCGTCGGTGTCGGCGACCACGGCGCGCATGGCGTCGCGGATGAGCGACAGCTCGGTGTTCGTCGCGCCCGCGTGACCGGCGATGACCTTGTCGAACTTCTTCACGCTCGCGCCGCTCCGATCGCGGATCTCCGTCACGAGGCGCGGCTTCCACACGATGCCGTCGTTCGCGAGGGCCGCCGCGTAATTGGCCATCTGCAGCGGTGTCACGAGCAGGAAGCCTTGACCGATCGCGAGGTTCGTCGCGTCCCCGGGATTCCACACCTTGTCCGACGCGTTCGCGAACTCTGCCTGCTTCCACGCCGGGCTGGGCACGACGCCCTCGGCCTCGAGGACGTAGTCGATGTCCGTGGCCTTGCCGAGCCCGAAGGTCTTCGCGGTGTTCGGCAGGAGATTCGGATCGCGATCGTTGAGCCTCTTCCCGAGCTCGTAGAAGAACGAGTTGCACGATCGAGCCATCGCGGTGCGCATGTCAATGAGGCCGAGGTCGCTCGTCTCGTGATTCAGCTGCACCCACTGCAGTCCGTAGCCGGTCCACCGCGCGGGACAGTCGATCCGGTCCCCGTACTTGTACACGCCTTCGCGCAGCGCGGCTGCGGCGGTGACCGGCTTGAAGGATGAGCCGCTCGCGTACTGACCGAACGTCGCGCGGTTGAAGAGCGGCTTGTTCGCGTCAGCGGAGTACTTCGCGATCGCGGCCGTGTCGCCGGTGATGAACGCGTTCAGGTCGTAGGTCGGCCGGCTTGCGATCGCGAGGATCTCGCCACTCCATGGATCCTCGGCCACGAGGGCGCCCTTCCGATCGCCGAGCGCATTCTCGGCCGCGCGCTGCATTGTCGGGTCTAGGGAGAGGACGACGTCCTGACCCGGTACTGCGGCACTCTCGCCGAGGGTCTCGACGACGGTGGCGTTGGGTTCGATGATCGTCAGCTTCCAGCCGTACGTTCCGCCGAGCACGTCGTCGAGCGTCGCCTCGAGGCCGCTGTCGGGCTTGCCGATCAGATCGCCGGCCTGCACGCCGCGCTTCGCACGGTCGGGCTTTACAGCATCAGTTTCGCTCGCCTCTACCAAGTAACCCAATGTCTGGGCGGCTAAGCCACTTGGATAGCTGCGCATCCGCGTCGCCTGCACCTGGACGCCCTCGATGACCGCGAGTTTCGCGCGCGCCGCATCGAGCGCAGCGCCGGCAAGCGTCCGGATCGGAACGAACGTGTCGTTCGTGACCCACGACTGCGCGAGCTTCGCGGTGATCGAGTCGGGCGGGACACCGAGCGTTGGCGCGAGGCTTGCGAGCAGGCCGCTCTGCGAGCGGACCTGTCCTGGGATCACGCCGACGATGCCCGCGTCCGTGAACGTCGCGAGCTCGCTGCCATCGCGCGCGAGGATCCGTCCGCGCGTCGTGTTCACGCGCGTCATGCGGACGAGACGGCCGGGCGTCAGGTTCGGCAGGATGTCCGTGGGCGACCAGTCGATCTTCCAGACACCCTTGTCCTTCTCGCCGATGTAGACCAGCGCGAGCGTGGTCGTGCGCCGCACGTCGCCGACCCGCGCGGTGTGGAAGGTCACGTCGAGGGGGATCGTCGCGTGATTCGCGTCGGCCGAGCCGTTGGCCAGCGGCCGCGATGACGGGCCGACCTTCACGTCGACAGAGGTCTGGCCCATTTCCTGCGCGATGCGCGGAATACGGTCGATCAAGCCGGCGGTACCGACGGCCTGCCGCGAACCGTCGGTAAGAAGACCCCACATCGTCTGGTACTCGCCCTTCTGCCACGCCTCGGCGTACGACTTCGCGACGCCATCGGGCTGCGGCTGCGCGGGCTCGCACGCGGCGAGCACGGACACGAGGGCAAAGAGGAGGACCGTCCATGAGCGCATCACAAGAGCTACACCATTACATCGCCTGATGTTGTGTTCCGCTAGTACCCCGCCGCGTGGCCCTCGCGGCGCGGGTCCGCGCCACCACTGAAGACACCGTTCTCGTCAACGGCGATCGCCTGCGCCCCGCCCGTGACCTCCGCCCAGTCGCCGATGAGCGTGATGTCGTGCCCCTTGCCCGCGAGGCTCCTGCGCGTGGCTTCCGAAAAGCGGTTCTCGATCTTGAGAGCCTTCCCCGCCTCGTGATACCAGCGCGGCTCTTCGATGGCTCGTTGCACGTCGAAGCGATGATCGATGAGGCCGACCGCGAGCTGGAAATTCGTCTGCACCTGCGCGTGACGTCCGGGCGTGCCGAACACCAACCGGAGGGTCGTGCCGTCGAGCGCGATGACCGTGTTCAGCGTGTGGACCGGCCGCTTGCCCGGCGCGATCGCGTTCGGCGATGCTGGGTCGAGCGAGAATCCGATCAGGCGGTTGTTGAGCAGCACTCCGGTACCCGGCACGACGCACGCGGAGCCGAACTCGCTGAACACGCTTTCGATCAGCGAGACGGCGTTGCCGTCGCGATCGACCACCGCGAGGTAGGTCGTGTCCGCTGCCATGACGCCTGGATCGGTGCGATCGGACGCACGTCCGGGAATCGCCTTCCGGCGCGAGGCCACGTATGCCGGGTCGAAGAGCCGGCCCACCTCGAATGGGACGGCGCGTGGATCGCCCGCGTACGCCTCGCGATCGGCGAACGCCATCTTCTTGATCTCGACCATTTGGTGGACGAGCTCCGCGCTCCCCCACTCGAGCGTCGACATGTCCAGTCCCTCGGTGAGCGCGAGCTCTTCAAGAAGGATGTGCCCTTGCGACACGGGCGGCTGTCCGTACACCGTGAGCCCGCGATAGCTCACCGAGGTCGCGGCGGGTCGGTCGGTCGCGTGATGCGCGAGATCGTCGATGGCGATCGTCCCACCCGCGCGTGAAATGCCGAGGGCGATGCGCTCCGCGAGCGCGCCTGTGTAAAAGGTGTCGGCACCCCGGTCAGCGACTTCGCGCAGCGTCTCGGCGAGGTCGGTTTGCTGCAGGATCTCTCCGGCACGCGGGAATCGGCCGCGCGGGCCGAACACGCGCGCGGCCTCTGTGTCCAGGCGCGCGCCGCTGTCAACGAAGGCTTCCGCGAGACCATCGCTGACCGGGAATCCCTCGCGCGCGTACTGGATCGCCGGGGCGAGCGCGCGCGCCAGGCCAAGCCGCCCGTGATCGCGGATAAGGTCGCCCCAGGCGGCGACGACTCCGGGCACCGTCGCGATGCCGGCGCCCTCGCTCGGGAATCCGCCGGCGAAGCTTTCGCGTTCGACGGCTCGCGGCGCGGCACCTGACCCGTTGTATGCGGTGACCTCGCGCGTCGACGAGTCGTACACCAGCGCGAACAGGTCCCCGCCGATCGACGTTCGGTGCGGCTGCGTGACCGCGCACACGGCTGCCGCGGCGACAGCCGCATCCACGGCGCTTCCGCCGTCGCGCAGGACGGCGAGGCCCGCAGCGGTCGCGAGATGGTGATCGGTCGCGACGAGCCCGTTGACGCAGCGGACCGTCGGTCGCGTCGTCACCGGGTCGATGCTAGTCGTTCGCGCCGATCTAGAGCAGAGCGCCGACGGCGAGGCGCGTGGCGAATGCGACCAGGATCGCGACCAAGAGGCCGTTCACGAACGATCCGCGCGGCCGAGGGACGAGCGGCATCAGCGCCGCGGCCAGCGCGACCAGCGGCCACTCCGGCACGCCGGTGAGCAGCGCGCCGAAGAGGATGTAGCCGATCGCAGTCCACGCGATGAGCGAGGAGCCCTCGACGAAGACCACGACCGCGCACATCGCCGCCGCGACGGCTGATCCCCAGAGGATCAGATGCTCCGGCGAGACGATGAAGCTGCCGCCGGTCTCGACGTACGCCGCGACAGCCATGACGGCCGCATCGAACGCCGTGACGACCGTGCGCGCGATCCGCCCCAAGGCTCAGTCCGCGCTTTCGCGGACGGGTTCGCGTCCGAGAAAGATGCGCGTGTAACCCCACGGCTCCCCGGCCTCCAGCGCCCTGGGGCGCGTGCCGTCGAGATGCAGAAGCATGGCGTGCTCGTCGCATTTCGAGCGCTTCGGGCAGACCGGGCACTCGGACGCTGACTTCTCGGGGAGTCGCCCGAGGCTCGTGAGCGTGAACCCACGGCGCTCGAAGAACTCGGGCACAAGGGTCAGCGCAAATACGCGGCGGAGGCCGAGCCGGCGCGCCTGGGCGACGCATGCGTCCACCAGCGACGCCCCGACGCCGCGACCGCTCGCTTCCGGCCGCACCGCGAGCGAGCGCACCTCGGCCAGGTCCGGAGTCAGCACCGCAAGAGCGCAGCACCCGATGAACTCTCCATCGTCATCCGCGACGACGAAATCGCGTACGTGCTCGACGAGAAAGTCGCGCGAGCGCGACAGCATCCGGTCCTCGCCGGCGTACCGATCGATGAGCGCGCGCATTGCCTCGACGTCTTCGACGCGCGCCGGACGGATCTGCGCCGTCATCCGCGCAGTGTTCGGCGCGTTTCCTCGAGCGCTGCCCGGACCCGCTCGGGCGCCGTGCCACCAGGCGATGCCCGCGACGCGAGTGAGCGCTCTGTCGTGATCTCTTCGAGCGCCGACGCCTTGAAGCGCGGGTCGAACGCGCGCAGCTCTTCGAGGGTGACACCGGCGAGATCCTTCCCCGCCGCGAGCCGGTCGCGCACGATCCGCCCGACGATCTGATGCGCCTCGCGGAACGGCACGCCCGAGCGCGCGAGATGGTCCGCCAGATCCGTTGCGGCCAGCATTCCCTTCTCGGTCGCGCGCTTCATCGCATCGCGGTCGAAGCGCAGGCCGCCGACCACGAGCGCGAGCGCCTCGAGCGCAGGAGCGGTCGCGGCCGCGTCGTACAGCGGGACGCGCTGCTCCTGTAGATCGCCGTCGTACGCGAGCGGGAGGCCCTTGAGCGTTGTGAGCACCGCAACGAGGTCGCCGATGATCCTGCCGGCGCGACCGCGGACGAGCTCGGCGACGTCGGCGTTCTTCTTCTGGGGCATGATGCTCGACCCGGTCGCGTGCCGGTCTGAGAGCTCGGCGAAGCCGAACTCGGCGCTGGTCCACAGCACGAGCTCCTCCGCTAGACGCGATGCGTGAACGGCGACGAGCGCGCTCGCGTACGTGAAGTCCGCGATGAAGTCGCGATCCGCGACAGCGTCGATGCTGTTGCGGAACGTCCGGGCGAGTTTCAGCTCCTTTGCGACGGAGGCGGGATCGATCGGATACGGCACGCCAGCGAGCGCACCGGCGCCGAGCGGCGAGACCTCCGCGCGTTCCCGCGCCTCGGCGATCCGCGTCCGGTCACGGCGAAGAGCCTCGACGTGCGCCAGCAGGTGATGCGCGAGCGAGACCGGCTGCGCGCGCTGAAGGTGCGTGTAGCCGGGGAGCACGGTGTCGATCTCCCCCTCGGCGCGCTCGACGAGCGCCAGCGCCAGAGCCTTCGTCGCGCGATCGAGGTCGTCGAGCAGCGCGACGACGAGCAGGCGCAGGTCGAGCGCGACCTGATCGTTCCGGCTGCGCGCCGTGTGCAGCTTGCCGGCGACCGATCCGATCCGCTCCGTGAGCGCGTGCTCGACCGCCGAGTGCACGTCCTCCGCGTCCGATGGCCAAGCGAAGGAGCCGTCGTGTATCTCGGCAGCGATCCTCTCGAGCTCCGCCACGATCTTCGCGGATTCGTCGGGCGCGATGATCTCTTGACGGCCGAGCATCCGCGCGTGCGCGATGCTGCCGCGGACGTCGTGCAGCGCGAGGCGCTTGTCGAGCTCGAGCGACGCTGTGAAGGCGCGGATGCGCGGGTCGAGCGCTCCCTCGAAGCGGCCGGACCAGAGCGGCTTCGATTCCTCCGGCGTCACGATTTCGACCGTCCTCTGGAGGGCATGTCTTTCCTGCGGGGCTGATTGGCTTTTGACCCAGCGGTCAACTCTTTCTTTGGTATCTCAAGGGAGGCTTCCGTGTCTTTTCCCCAGAGTGCCTGCGTGCGAGCCTGCGTGCGAAGCGACATGCCGAAGACCGTGATGAAGCCCTCGGACGCGCGGTGATCGAACTGGTCGCCCTTGCCATATGTCGCAAGCGCCGTCGAATACAAGGAGTGCGGCGAACGGCGGCCGACGATCGTCAGCGTGCCGCGGTCCAGGCGAACACGGATCTCGCCTGAGACGAAGCGCTGCGTGCTGCGGACGTACGCCGCGAGGTCCTGATGATGCGCGGTGAACCAAAGGCCGTTGTAGACCATCTCGGCGTACTCGCGTGACACGCCGGCCTTGAAGCGCAGCGCGTCCTTCGTGAGGACCATCTCTTCCAGCGCCTTGTGCGCGGCGTGGAGGATCACGGCAGCTGGCGCCTCGTAGATCTCGCGTGACTTGATGCCAACAAGGCGATCTTCGATCTGGTCGATGCGCCCGACGCCGTACTTGCCGCCGAGGACGTTCAGCTTCTCGATCAGCGCCACGCCGCCAAGAGCGTCGCCGTCGACCTTCGTCGGGATGCCTTCGCGAAATTCGATCACGACCTCGCGCGCCTTTGCCGGCGCTTCGTCTGGATCGACCGTCCACTCGTAGATATCGCGCGGCGGCGCACCCCACGGATCCTCGAGCACGCCGGCCTCGATCGATCGACCCCAGAGGTTCTCGTCGACGCTGTAGGGACTCTTCTTCGTCGCCTCGACCGGGATGCCGCGCTTGCGCGCGTAGTCGATCTCCTCGTCGCGGGTCATGTTCATGCCGCCGCGCATCGGCGCGATGACCTTCAGATCCGGCGCGAGCGCCCCAACGGCGAGATCGAATCGGACCTGGTCGTTGCCCTTACCCGTGCAGCCGTGCGCGACGTAGCGCGCTCCCTCGGCGCGCGCGGCGTCGACGAGCAGCTTCGCGAGGAGAGGGCGTCCAAGCGCCGTCGCGAGCGGATACCGCTCTTGGTAGAGCGCGTCCGCCTGCAGACCCGGCCACACGAAGTACTCGACGAAGATGTCGCGCGCGTCTTGGACGATCGCCTTGCGGGCACCGCTGGCGATCGCCTTTTTCTGGACGGCTGGCAGATCGCGCACCGATCCGAGATCGCCGGTGCAGGTAACCACCTCGAAGCCATACGTGTCGCGCAGCCATGCGACCGCCACCGACGTGTCGAGTCCACCCGAATACGCGAGCACGCAGGTCTCGCCGCGGGTCTTATCCATCGCAGTGCCTGGGCCCCCTCCACCCCGTGCTGTCATGAACGCTCCTTCCGCGGTGCGATCCCGAAGGCCGAGAGGCGCGTGAGCAGCGAGCGAGCATGACGGTCGGTGGATGTGGCGACGAAAACGGTGTCGTCGCCGGCGACAGTGCCGATGATCTCGCCGAATCCCGATGTGTCGAGGGCGATCGCGAGCGCGTTCGCGGTCCCCGGTGGTGATCGCAGGACGACGATGTTGCCCGCGATATCGCCATCAGCCGGATAGTCCTCGCAGAACTTGCGAAGACGATCCGTGCCACCGCCGCTGGCGACGGCCGTCGGCGCGGCATAAGCGTGCGCACCATTGTTCGCGACCTTCACGAGGCCGAGCTCGACGATGTCGCGCGAGACGGTCGCCTGCGTCGCTGGAAATCCCGCCACCTTGAGCGCGCGCACGAGATCCTGCTGCGTGGCCAGCTTCTGGCTCCGCACGACGCGAAGCAGCGCCTGCTGCCGATGTTGCTTGCGCGCGAGCTCTTTCATGCGGTCTCGAACACCGTCCCAACGCGCTCGCCCGCCAGCAGCCGCTCGACCGCGTCGCCGGCGCGCGCCTCGACGATCGCCGCGCGACAGCCTGCGTTCGAGGCGACCAAACATGCCTCGACCTTTGGCAACATCCCGCCCTCGATCGTGCCGTCGTCGACGAGCGCCTTCGCGCGCTCGCGATCGAGCGTTGGCATGACCTTCCCATCCTTCGCACGCACGCCGGGGACGTCGGTGATGAAGACAAGCAGGCGTGCGCCGAGCGCTGCGGCGATCGCGCCGGCCGCGCTGTCACCGTTCACGTTGAGCACCTCGGGTGCCTCACCTGCCGGAACGGGCTCCTCGAGCGCCGCTGGTGCGACCACCGGAACTCGTCCGGCCTCGATCAGCTCCTCGAGCAGAGCACTGTCGACGCGTCGTACGTTGCCGACGTATCCGAGCTCATCGCTCTCGCGCTGCGCCCGCAGCATTCCGCCGTCGATCCCCGTGAGACCGACCGCGGGCACCGAGCGTCCGATGAGCGCAGCGACGATCCGCGCGTTCGCCAGCCCGCCGAGCACCGCCAGCGCGAGGTCGCGTGTCCTCTCGTCGGTCACACGGAGTCCATTGACGAACTTCGACTCGTTGCCGAGCTGAGAGGCCCACTCCCCCACGAGCGGGCCGCCACCGTGGACGATGGCGAGGCTGTGCCCCGCGTCGTGCAGCGAGGCGATCGAGTCGAGCGCCGCCGCATCCTCGCCCGCGACCGAACCGCCGATCTTGAGCACGATGAGATCGCTGTCGATCATGTCGTGTAGTCCGCGTTGATGCGCACGTATTCCTCTGAGAGGTCGGTCCCCCAGGCGGTCGCTTCGCCCGCACCGAGCGCGAGGTCTACCTCGATCGGGATCTCCGCCTTCGAGAAGATCGCTCGCAGCGCGTCGGGATCGAACGGCACCGGCCGCCCAGTGCGAAAGACCTCGAGCGAACCGATGCGGATGGTCGCCTTGCGATCGTCGACCCTCGCGCCCGATCGTCCCGCGGCCGCGAGGATGCGTCCCCAGTTCGGGTCTGCGCCGTGGATCGCGGTCTTCACCAGGTTCGACGTCGTGATCGTGCGCGCCGCACGCTTGGCATCATCGCTGCTCGCCGCACCCGACACTCGAACTTCGAACACTTTCGTGACACCCTCGCCGTCCGCGACGATCTGACGCGCGAGGAGATCGCAGACGCGGCTTACGATCGCCCCTGCGGCGGCGATCGCGCCTTCGCTCGTTCCCTTCGCGACAGATGCGCCGTTCGCGAGCACGAGCAGCATGTCGTTCGTGCTTGTGTCCCCATCCACGCTGATCGCGTTGAAGGAACGGTCGGCCGCGCGGCGCGTGATGGCACGCAGGTCGTCGGCGGCGATCTGCGCGTCGGTGACCACGAACCCGAGCAACGTCGCCATGTTCGGATGGATCATTCCCGAGCCCTTCGCGATGCCGAGCGCTCGGATCGTGACGCCATCGACGTTCGCCTCGGCGGTCGCGACCTTCGGCTTCGTGTCAGTGGTCATGATCGCCCGCGAGAAGTCGTCAAAGCCATCCGCGGTCGGACGGATCGCCGCGATCGCTGCACTGATGCGGTCGACTGGCAGCTGCCAGCCGATGACGCCGGTGCTCGCGACGCCCACCTCCCTCGGCGCGCAGCCCATCGCCTTCGCCGCGGCCTCGGCCATCGCGACCGCGGCACGGTCGCCCTCGTCGCCAGTGCACGCGTTGGCGTTCCCGGAATTGACGACGATCCCGCGCAGCGTGCCGCTTTCGAGATGCTTTCGCGTGAGCACACATGGTGCGGCGATCACCTGGTTCGTGGTGAACACGCCGGCCGCCACGCACGGGCGATCGGACAAGATCAGGCCGACGTCGAGTCGGTCAGCGATGCCCGTCTTCACGCCCGCCTTCGCCGCACCTGCGGTGAATCCGCGGGGCGCGATCGCCGGCTGCGCGGCATTCGTTGCAGCTGCCTTCATGGCCATAGGGGCAAGGATTCCAATCCCAACGTTTCCGGCAGACCGCGCATCGCATTCATGTTCTGGACCGCCGAGCCAGCCGCGCCCTTCACCAGGTTGTCGATGACACCGAACACGACGAGCCGGCCGGTGGCCTCGTCCACGACGGGGTGCACGAGGCACCAATTACTTCCGAGCGCCGCCTTCGTCGCGGGATACGAGGATGTGATCCGGACGAATGGCTCTTCGGCGTACGCCGTGCGATACGCGTCGGTGATCTGCGCCGCAGTCACGCCCGTCCGCAGCGGCGCGTAGCAGGAGGCGATAAGACCCCGCGTCATCGGCACGAGATGCGGCGTGAAGGTGAGTCGCGGCGCCGTTCCCGAAAGCGCTTCAGCTTGCTGCGCGATCTCCGGGGTGTGTCGGTGACCTGGCACACCGTATGGGCGCACGCTCTCGTCGATCGTGCCGTAGAGGAACGCTTCGTCGACGGTATGGCCCGCACCTGAGACGCCCGACTTCGCGTCAACGATGATGTCGCTCTCGATCAGTCCGGCCTTGAGCGCGGGCGCGAGCGCGAGCAACGTCGCGGTCGGATAGCAGCCCGGGTTCGCAATGACGCGCGCGCCGCGAAGCTTCGGACGTGTGAGCTCGGTCAGCCCGTAGACCGCCTCCTTCAGCAGCTCCGGCGCGGGATGCGCGTAGCGGTACCACCGCTCGTAGTCCTTCGCATCCCGCAGGCGGAAGTCCGAGCCGATGTCGATGATCGCGCGGCCCTCCGCCAGCCACGCCGGTGCCTGCTTCGCGGCCTCACCTGCGGGAAGCGCAGTGAACACCACCTCGGCGTCGGCCACATCGCTTCCGATGACCAGCGAAGCCGGCGCGCTGTGCAGGTGCGGCTGGACGTCCCGCAGTGGCGCGCCCTGCTTGGAGCGCGCGACCGCCGCGACGAGCCTGACCTCGGGATGGCGCAGGAGGATGCGAGCGAGCTCCCCGCCCGCGTACCCCGTGACACCAACGATCGCGACCCGCACCGGCATGGCCGCGAATTATGCGACTGAACGCATATTTATGCAACTGGTCACGGCGCTTCGAGGCGAGCCCGAGCTTGAGCCGCCAATCGCACTTCGCGTTCCTCCAATATCCGCAGGCGCGACCGTAACGTAGAGCCAATCTCCTACGGGAAGATGCCTCGCTTCTCGATGGCCTGCGAGACGCGCTGCACGGCGACGATGAACGCGGCCTCGCGCGCGGTGCAGTCGTAGGTCTTGGCGGTGGAGAGGACGAGGTCCATGGCGCGGCGCATATAGATCTCCAGGCGCCGTTCCACTTCCTCGAGCTCCCAATAGAAGCCCGCGCGGCTCTGCACCCATTCGAAGTACGAAACGACCACGCCGCCGGCGTTCGCCAGGATGTCCGGGACGATGGTGATGCCGCGATTGCTCAGCTCGCGGTCCGCATCCCCGGTCACTGGCCCGTTCGCGCCCTCGACGATGATCTTGGCGCGGACCGCGCCGGCGTTGGCGGACGTGATCACACCCTCCAGCGCCGCAGGTACAAGGACATCGACGTCCATCTCGAGCAGCTCGTCGTTCGAGATCTTCGACAGCCCGGGGAATCCTTCGAGCAGTCGCTGCGGATGCTTCTTCACGTGTTCGATGGCCTCTGGGATATCGATGCCATTGGGCGAGGCGTAGCCACCGCTCACATCGGAGATCGCCACGATCCGGCAGCCCGCCTCCGCGAGCGCTTTTGCCGTGACGCTGCCCACGTTGCCGAAGCCCTGCACCGCGACGTGGGTGTCTTCGGGGCGCTTCCCCGCGCGCTTGATGACCTCGAGCGTGACGAACGCCACGCCGCGACCCGTCGCTTCGGTGCGGCCGCGTGAACCGCCGAGCTCGACGGGCTTTCCGGTGACGACGGCGGACGAGTGCTGCCCGGTCATCATCGTCACCGTGTCGACGATCCAGGCCATCGTTGACTCGTCGGTGTTCACGTCCGGCGCGGGAATGTCCTTCTCCGGCCCGATGAGCGGGAGGATCGCGGCGGTGTATCTCTTCGTGAGGCGCTCGACCTGACGGCGCGTCAGCTTGCGCGGATCGACGGCGACTCCGCCTTTTGCGCCGCCGAGCGGAAGATCGGTGAGCGCGCACCTCCATGTCATCAACATGGCAAGTCCTTCGACCTCGGGCAGGCTGACGTCGGGATGAAAGCGAATGCCACCCTTGCCCGGACCGCGCGCGGTCGAGTGCTGCACGCGGTAGCCGGTATACACCTCGAGCCGGCCTTCCTCGAGCATCACCGGCACGGAAACGATGAGCGTCCGCTCCGGCGTCGCGAGGAACTTGTGCATCCCGGGGTCGAGGTTGATGGCCTTCGCGGCGCTCGCGAGTTGGCGCAGCGCCGAGTCGCGCAGCTCGTCTCCGGCGTGGGACGTCGTTGGCATCCCAAGTTGCGTGGGCACTGGGGCGTCAGACTAGCGGAGAGTGAACGAGGACGAAGACGCACGCCACATGCGCCGCGCGCTGCGGCTGGCGGCGCGCGCTGCCGGACGGACGAGCCCGAACCCGCTGGTCGGATCGGTGATCGTCCAGAGCGGCGAGGTCGTAGGCGAGGGCTTCCACAAGGCCGCGGGTGAAGCGCACGCCGAGGTGAGCGCGCTGCGGCGCGCGGGCGATCGCGCGCGCGGCGCGACCCTCTACTCGACGCTCGAGCCGTGCGCGCACACCGGCCGCACGCCGCCCTGCGTCGACGCGATCCGCCAGGCAGCCGTCGTGCGCGTGGTCTCGGCCATGCGCGACCCCGATCCGCGCACAGACGGCAAGGGATTCCGCGCGCTCCGCGCCGCCGGCCTGGAAGTGACGACGGGCGTCCTCGAGACGCAGGCCAGGAGGTTGAACGAGGGCTTCATCTCGCGCCTCGCGCATGGCCGGCCGTTCGTACTGGTGAAGCTCGCGACGACCGTCGATGGTCGCGTATCAGCGAAAGGGCACCGCTATCTCTCGGGCAAGCGCGCGCTCAAAGAGGTCCATCGCCTACGAGACCGCTACGACGCCGTGCTCGTCGGGATCGGCACCGTCCTCGCCGACGATCCGGCACTCACGGTCCGTGAGGTCAAGGGCCGCGACCCCTTGCGCGTGATCGTCGACAGTGATGCGCGCACACCCCTTACATCGAAGGTCGTGCGCGCCAAAGATCCGCAGCGCACGCTGATCTTCGTCGCGCGCGACGCCGAGATGCGCCGCGTGAGCCGCCTGCGCGATTCGGGCGTGCTCGTCGCAACGGTGCCACGTTCAGCGACCGGCCTCGACCTCGCAGCCGTCCTTCACTGGCTTTCCGAGAAGGGCGTCAACACCGTCCTCTCGGAGGCCGGCCCGAAGATCGCCAGCGGTCTTGTTGCCGGCGGGCTCGCCGACCGACTCATGCTGATCCAGGCGCCGCTCGCGGGAGGCGACGGACCGAACGCCCTGGAGGGGATCGGCAAAGTCGTCGATCTCCGTTCGATGACCGTCCGCCGTTTGGGCGAGGATGTGATGCTGGAGGCCGAGCTCTGATGTTCACAGGGATCGTCGAAGAGATCGGGACGGTGCGGCACATCGCGCCAACATCGTCCGGCTCGCGTATCGAGGTGACCGCGACTCGCGCGGTCGAGCGGCTCGGCGTGGACGACAGCATCGCGGTGGCCGGCGTGTGCCTCACGGTGATCGAGCGGGATGACCGGTCGTTCACCGCGGACGTCGTGCCGGAGACCTTGTCTCTCACAACGCTCGGCACGCTTACGCGCGGGTCGCACGTGAATCTCGAGCGCGCGGCGACCCCGACGACAGCGCTCGGCGGCCACTTCGTCCAAGGTCATGTCGACGGGACGACAAAGCTCATCGAGTGGCAGGTCGAGGGCGGAGGCGCGCGACTCCGTTTCGCGCTGCCGAAGGCGCTGGCGCGCTACGTGGTGATGAAGGGCTTCGTCACGCTCGACGGCGTGAGCCTCACCGTCGCGCGGCTGGGCAAGACGTTCTTCGAGATCGCGATGATCCCCCACACCGCCGAGAAGACGACGCTCGGCGCGCTGCGGCCTGGGATGGCCGTCAACCTCGAGGTCGACGTGCTCGCGAAATACGTGGAGCGCATCGTCCGTCGCGCCTGAACGCGCAGACGCGCGGCCTAGACTCTTGGGGATGCCAACACGAAAGAAGACGGCCCGGATCGCGCCACACCCACGGCTGGTCACCCCGCCCCCACCGTTCACGACCGTCGATGACGCGATCGCGGAGATCGCGGCTGGCCGCATGGTCATCGTCGTGGACGACGAGGATCGCGAGAACGAGGGCGACCTCACCATGGCCGCCGACAGCGTCACCGCGGAGCACGTCGGCTTCATCCGCAGGTACGCCAGCGGCGTGATCTGCGTCCCGATGACCGCAGAGCGGCTGGCAGAGCTCGACCTTCCGCAAATGGTCGCCCGGAACGAAGCGCGACTCGGGACCGCGTTCACGGTGAGCGTCGACGCGCGCGATGACATCACCACAGGCATCAGCGCCGCGGACCGCGCGAAGACCATCCAGGTGCTCGCTGACCCAAAGAGCACGGCGATCGATCTCGTGAAGCCGGGCCACATCTTCCCGCTGCAAGCGCGCGAGGGCGGCGTCCTCGTTCGCGCCGGTCAGACGGAGGCGGCAGTGGATCTGTGCCGCCTCGCGGGCAAGGAGCCCGTCGGTGTGATCTGCGAGATCACGAACCCGGACGGCTCGATGTCGCGGCTCCCCGAGCTCAAGGTTTTCGCCAAGCGGCACGGCTTGAAGATGATCACGGTCAAAGAGCTCATCGCGCACCGCATGGCGCGCGAGCAGCTCGTTGAGCGCGTGGCATCGGCGAGGCTGCCGACCGCATACGGCGAGTTCACCGTCCACGGCTACCGCGCGCGATTCGGGAACACCCAGGCGGAGCACGTCGCGCTCACCATGGGCGACGTCGCCAACGGCGAGCCGGTCCTCGTACGAGTCCACTCCGAGTGCCTGACCGGCGACATCTTCGCCTCACAGCGCTGCGATTGCGGCGAGCAGATGGACGCCGCGCTCGAGCGGATCGCGGCCGAGGGACGCGGGGTCTTCTTGTATCTGCGGCAAGAAGGCCGCGGCATCGGTCTCATGAACAAGCTCCGCGCCTACGCGCTCCAGGATCAGGGCCTCGACACCGTCGAGGCGAATGAGCGCCTCGGGTTCAAGGCCGACCATCGCGAATACGGCATCGGCGTACAGATCCTGGTCGATCTCGGGGTGCGCAGGGCGCGCATCCTCACGAACAATCCGCAAAAAGCCGCGGTCTCGCTCTACGGACTTGAGGTGGTCGAGCGCATTCCGATCGAGATCGCGGCGCGGGCGGAGAATCGCGCGTACCTCAAGACCAAACGGGCGAAGCTCGGACACCTGCTGACCGCGCTAGAAGACGACTAGGTCCTAGCGCGCGGCCTTCCACCAGGAGTTCGTTCGATCGAAGAACTGCGACTTCGTCCCGCCACCGAGCTCGTGGCCCTCGGTCGTGGCCATGCGGCCGTCAGCGAAGTGGATGCTCACGCCGCCACCGGCTTCCTTCGTGATGTCCGCGACGCGCTGCCACGGCTCATCGAGGCTGATGAACGGAAGAAGCACCTCGTTGCGCACGCGGTTCTGATCGACCAGCACGGTCGCCGCGATGTTCGGCCAGAAGGCGAGGAGTGCGAGGAGGAAGATCACCGCCGCCGATGCCGGCGCCTGGAGCACGCGGCCCATCTGGCGCAAGGCGGATCGCGCCGCGGGACCGCTTGCCTGACGCGCCCACCCACGTGCCGCGCCGCGAGCCCAGACCGCCGCCGACGGACCGAGCGCGAGCCGCAATACAGCTGTAGCAACGAGCGCCGCCAGAGCAAAGCCCGCGATGATGCTACGTGGGTCCAGGGGTCCAAGCGGATCGGAGATCGCAAAGACTCCGCTCGGGACCGCGCCCCTCGAAGCACCGTTGAGGCTCACTGGCACGAGGAACATCGACATCAACCCGACGGCGAGCCAAAGACCGATCGCGGCCGCGGGAAGGACAGCGTCGTCCTGATCGTGGAACGTGCTGCGGAGCTGGTCGAGCGAGTTCTGATATTCGAGCCACGATGTGCCGCGGAACGAGAACTTCGTCGTGCGCATGTCCTCGAGAACACGCGCGAGCATCACGGCGAGCGCTGGTTCGACGACTCCATCGACGCTGACGCGCAAGGCGTGCTTGCGCTTCTCGGTGTAGGTCTTGACCACGGTCTGCTCTTTGCGTGTCACGATGCGATGCCGCTCGGCCTCGGTCCGGACCACAACTGCGCCGCGGCGGACATCGATGCTTCGCACCTCGTCCCACGTGTACGCCTCGGTTCGCTTCCCGACGAGAAGTGCCAGGCCGGCCGGCGCAAGCGCGACTTCCGCAGCCCTGGCGGGAACACCGACGCGGGCGGGCACGCGCACGGCCGAGGCGTGCTCGAGGATCGAGCGCGCGCGTTCGTCCGGAACGCCGGAACCGCTGACGGCGACACTCCCCATGACCGCCATACCCCCTCAGAACGCGAAGCGAGCGAGCGTGCTACGGGCACGTCTAAAGTGCGTCCTATGAAGCAAGTCAAGACACGCGCGAGCGCCAAACCGGTACCAAAGGGCGCGCGGATCGCAATCGTACGCGCGCGATGGAATGAGGAGGTCACGCTCGCGCTCGAGCGCGGCGCCATCGTGCGAGCGGCTGAAGCCGGCGCGACCGTCGATCTCTTCGAGGTACCGGGCTCGTTCGAGCTTCCAGCCGCGGCGGCGCTTCTTGCCGACACCGGTCGCTATGACGCGATCGTTCCGCTCGGCTGCCTCATCCGCGGCGAGACGCCGCACTTCGACGTGCTGGCCCACGCGGTGGCGCGCGGCATCGCCGACCTTTCCACTGCGTATCCGATCGCGATCCCGTTCGGCGTCCTGACGTGCGAGACGATGGAGCAGGCGATGGCCCGCGCCGGCGGATCAGAAGGCAACAAGGGCACCGAGTTCATGGACGCTGCGCTCGAGATGGTGGCGCTGCGTCAGGCGCTCGCGAGCGAGTCCGTTCGTTCGCGGCCTCGGAAGAGCGCACGCTCGCGATCCACGCGATAGAACGAGACCCTCTCACCAGGCGCGCGCTGCGCGACGAGACCGATGTCCGCGCCAATGACCGTCGCGATGATCGGATATCCGCCGGTCGTCTGATGGTCCGCGAGAAGGACGATCGGCTGGCCGCCACGCGGCACTTGGACCGCGCCCGCGACCACGCCGCACGTGAGGATCTCGCCTGCGTGCGGCGCCACCTCCGGACCTTCGAGGCGCACACCCTGGCGGTCGCTCTGCGCTGACACCGCGAACGAGGCGCCGAAGAACCTTTCGATCGTTCCATCGTCGAACCGCGGAAGGTGCGGCCCTGGGATCGCCGCGATCTCGTCGCCATAGGCGAACGGGACGCTGTGCCCGGCGTCCTCGGCCGCGCGCCGCGCGTCCCCCAGCGCGAGCACGTCACCGGAACGCAGGAAATCTCCGAGCCCTGCGCGCGGATAGGCCGACCGCGAGCCCAGCACCGTCGCCGCCGCGATGCCCCCGCTTACGGCGACATAGGTGAATCGAGACCGCGCCGTGCCGGTGATCGTCACGAGATCACCTGCGCGTACGAACAGTGAGGTCCACGCGGGCACGCTGTCGCGCACCGTCACCGAGACGTCGCGGCCGGTCACCGCGACGATCCGCGAGGTCTCGCTGCGGAACGAGAACGGCAAGCCGACCGCCTCGATCGCCGCGTGGGCCCGCGTATTGCCGACGAGCGCCTGTGCCGCGCGGAACGCGAACGGGTCCGCCGGTCCGGAGACGGGCACGCCCTCACGTAGGTGCCCGTAGCGACCGCGATCTTGCACGGTCGAGCCGAAGCCCGCGCGCTCGATGCTGATCATCGCTGTGCGAAGCGCACGCGATCGCCTGCGCGGATGCGCGTGGGTTCAGCGGCG
>JANMWW010000294.1:0-9817 GCA_031394155.1 Chloroflexota bacterium
TGCGTCGCGCATCTCTGGCGCGCCATACAGGACCGTAAAGCGAGCGTGATGCGCCGCTCGATCGAGACGTTGGCCCAACGGCTCGCCGATCTCGTGAGGGCCGACCATCTACGGTCGGCCGCGGGTCGCCACGCTGACGCGCTCCGGGCGGGCGTCGGCGGCCAGCATCAGGAGCTCTTCGACTTCGATCTCATGGCGACGCTGCTGGCCGCGCCGTCAGGCGGCAGTGCACTGTCTCCTCGCCGCCGTGTCCGTATCGATCGAACACTCCAGGTGTTGCGTGCCCAGCGCTTCTTCGGCAGCGGCGCGTATGCGCTCGAGTTCCCGCGTGTGGACGCCGCGCTCTCGGCCTATCGCGAGCGTGGCACCGCGATGGCGGAGCTCGTCGGAGCGATCGCGACCGCGGAGCTCGAGCTGCGGGGCAGCTACGTCGACGCCAAGCATGACGCGTACTTCGAGCGGTTCGGCGTCGACTCGCTATCGCCGGCGGATCTGGCTCTCTTTCCCGACTATCTCGTCCGCGTGGGCCCCGGTGACGGCGATGTCGAGGATCGCGCCCGCATGCTCGCGGCGCTCACCAGTCACGCTCCGCTCAAGCTCCTGTTCGAGACCAGCGATGCGTTCGGCCTAGGCGCGCAGCTCGCGACGACGGCGATGGGTCTCGGCGATGCCTTCGTACTCCAGACATCCGCCGCTCGTCTTTACGCGATGCGCGACAGCGTGCGTGAAGCGATGGAGTTCCGCGGGCCGGCGCTGTTGTCGATCTTCACCGGCTCGCACGCCGACGCGATGGCGCCGCGCTACCTGGTCGCCGCGGCCGCGACCGAGTCGCGCGCGTTCCCGACGTTCACCTACGACCCATCCCGGGGCGCCGACTGGGCTCAGCGTCTTGCGCTGCACGGCGATCCACAGCCCGATCGCGTCTGGCCCGAGCACAGGCTGTCCTACGCGGACGGCAGATCGGGCAGCCTGCGGGAACAGGTGGCCTTCACGTTCGCTGACTTCGCCCTCACCGATCCTGCGCAGTCCCAGCGTTTCGCGCGCGTGCCGCGGTCGGAGTGGAACGATCGGCTCGTCCCGTTCGCCAGATGGCTAGAGGAGGCCCGGCCCGGCGCCATTCCGTTCGTCTACGCGATCGATGCCGACGCCGCACTGTGCAAGCTCGTCGTCGACCAGTGGCTTGGCGAGAACGCGCGCCGCTGCGCCGATGCCTGGCTCCGTCTGCGGGAGCTCGACGCGCTCAAGAAGAACCACGCCACCGCTGGCGCGGTGGCCGCCGAGTCCGTCGCGATCGCGTCGGCCGTGGCCGCTGTCGCCACGACCGTCGAAGCGCTGCCCGACGCGGCTCCGGCCGCTGCGGTCGCGCCGTCCGACGACGCGTACATCGAGACGCCGCGGTGCACGAGCTGCAACGAGTGCACGACCGTGAATCCACGGATGTTCGGATACAACGAGAACAAGCAGGCCTTCATCAAGGATGCCAAGGCGGGAACTTTCAAGGACCTCGTCGACGCGGCCGAGGGCTGCCAGGTCGCCATCATCCATCCCGGCAGGCCTCGCGATCCGAACGAGCCTGGGCTCGAGGAGCTCATCCAGCGCGCCGCGCAGTTCGCCTAGTCCAGCCGGACCCTGACGTTCGGGAGATCGCTCAGGCCCGCCGTGTCCCGAGTGCGGTCAGCCGTCGATGCGACCGCAAGCCCACGCGATCACGTAATCGCCCGTCGAGGCATCAAACAGCGCAACCCAACTGGTCCATTTCGCCGCTCCAAGGTCGAGAAAGTTCGGGAACGGCGGCGGGCCGCTGAAGCCAAGCATCCAAACCGGCCGGCTGCTGAAACCCGTCGTTACCAATGCGGAGTCGATGGGCTGGGTCCCTGGCCGAACCCAACCGTGCGGATCCTGTCCAGCGCGCTCGATGGCCGTAGCGAGCACGAGCGTTGATTGGCTCGGCGTGGCGCGCCTGGCCGCGTGCTCTGGCGACGAGACGCAGTCCTTCGGCATGAATGTCAGCAGGGGACCCACCGCCAGAGGAGCGTCGTCAGTCGGGAGTGCCGGCTCGGACGAGAACACTGACGGAAAACTAGGTGTCGCCCGACCAGATGCGCATGCACTGAGCAACAGCGCTGCGAGGGCCGTCGCGACGGTTCGAAATCTCACGCCTAGTCCAGCCGAACTCTCACATTCGGCTGATCGCTCACCTTGAGCAGCATCCCGCGCGGCAGCGAGGGGTCGAGGTCGAAGACCACGCTGAACGTGACCGCCTTGCCTGACGCGAAGCTCGCCGGCCACACATAGGGCGAGCCTGGGTTGTCGCCGTTCTGGTATGCGCCATTTGAGATCCCGAGCGCGCCATACTCGGCGCCGTTCGCATCGACGATCGTGAAGTCACCTGGCGAGAGCTGCTGAGTCTCCGCGCCCTTGTTCGTCACGCCGAGGCGCACGACGTAGAAATTGCCGCGCGCCCGCGCGGCGCCCGCCGTTGCGACCTTCTGGACTCCGTTCACGACGAAATCCCAGCGCTCGCTTGCGAAGTGCTGCGCGACACCGACGTACTGCACTTGCTGCCCGCCGGAGACGGAGGGCGCTGTGCCGTTTCGGAGGACGAAGAATGCGTAGAGCGCGGCGAACACCAACAGGACGCCGATGATCGCGAAGCGCATCCGCCACATCGCCGGGCCCCACGCGAGACCAGATTCGGCCTCCTCCTCGCCGTCCGCGTCGCTGGCCTGCTGCGGCCGGTAGCGCATCGCAACGTTTGCCGCGGTGCGACCGAGCTGCTGCTCATCGATATCGAGCCCGAGGCGCTTGCGCTCTTCACCCGCGATGCGCGCGCGAAGCGTCTCGTCGCGGCGTTCGCGGTCGAGCTGCTCGATCATGGCGCGGTCATCCGGGGTCAGCGACTGGTCGGTCGTGGTCTCGCCCGAGGTGACCGAAACGGTTTCGTCCGAGATGACTGAGTAGATCTCCTTCGGCCTGCGCGGCCGATCCGTGAAAAGCGGCTCGCTTTGGGGCGCAGGCGTAATTGGAGCGGCCGGCGACGGCCGCTCACGTGAGGGCATCTGCAGTGGAGGCAGCTCAAAAGGCGCGGCGTCGAAGCGCGGCGCCGCGGCCGGTGCCGGGACCAGCACTGGCGGTGGTGCCGGTGCGGGCGCGGTCGGAGTCTGAGTCGGCTGCACGCGCGGCGCGGCCGGCGTGATCGATGAGTGGTACATGGTGTTCGAGGTCCGTAGCGCGACATCTGGCTTGTGCAGGCCGGCGGTCTCGTCGCCGGCGCCTTTCGCGAGCTCCCACGCCGCGAGCTCGCTTGAGCTGCGTGTCGCGAGCGTCAGGCCATCGGCCTCGATGCTCCGAGGGCCGACGACGACGACCGCGAACGGCCCGAGCTCCGGCACGAGGTCGCGCTCGTGCGCATCGCCGAAGACCGCGAAGCGCAGATGCACGCCGTCGCGCGCCGAGAACCGCCGCTCGCTGCGCTTCGTGCCGCCCGGCTCAGCGCCCATGGCTCGCTGGATCTCGAGCTCGGCTTCGAGCCAGCGATCGATCGCGACGCCGAGCTCCTGCGCCTGCTGCACCGAGCGCCGTTCCGCCAGGAGGACGTGCTGCCGGAGCACGACGTTATCCAAAGGGCCGACCGGCGGCAGCTCGCGGCTGGCCGGTTCGTCCTTGGTGAAGAACGTGACGTAGAGGCCGGGCTCCATCGTTTTTGAAGCCTAGCGAACAGAACGCGCGGGCAGTAGCACTAAAGTGGCCGCGTGGTCACAAAAGACCCCGATGCCTTCATCGCTGAGCTCTGGACCATCTCCCGCGGGCTCTCATGCCCGATTACCCCTGGTTCAAAGGCATCGTTGACTGATCCATGAGGAAGGCTAAGCCTCGGTGAAGCCGACCGGGTGCGCTGTGATCGCCTCGATGACCGGCGCAGGCGTTCCATCGTCACTGATGTGCACGCGCAGACGGAAGAGCACGCGCCACGTCTGGTCACCCGATCCGACGAGGAAGATGACGAACGCGTTCTCGATATCCTCACCCGGAGCCGCGTCGACGCGCACCATCTGCTCGACGGCCGCGGTCTCGACGAGCATCTTGTTGAGAGCCATCGGCTCCGCGCGAAACTTGCCGTGCGGTGCCTGCACGCTGACCAGACGGACGGGATCGCTGGACGTGTTCGTGACCTGCCAGCGCAGCCGCCACTCCGTGCCGGCGCGTGCCACCTCCTGCATCCCGATCGCGATCATCGGATCGCTCATGCGCTCACCTCTGGAATGGCGGCATGACGTTCTCTGCGAACGCCGCGAGCGCGTCCCAGTCGTACGGTCCGGCGCGCAAGGCGATGTTGAGCTGCTGCACGCCCGCTGCGCGGTATTCGTCGACGGTGCGCGTCGCATCAGGCGCCGTACCGCGAAGGAACCCCGTGCGCGTTTCCCCGGGGCTCCACTCGGACGCGAAACGCATCTGGGCGCGCGCGGCACCAGCCTCGTCCGCACCCATGTAGAAACCCACGTTCGCCGTGCGCGTGATCGCGGCCGGATCCCGTCCTTCGCGCTCGCACCACTGGTCGAGGACGGCGCTCTTCGCGACCCATTCGGCCGGCGAGAGGTAGGGGACGTTCCACCCGTCGGCGAAGCGCGCGGCCGTGCGCAAGGTGCGCTTCTCGCCACCTCCGCCGATCCAGATCGGCAGGCGCTTCTGCACGGGCTTAGGAAAGTTCGGCGCGCGGTCGAGGTTGTAGTAAGTGCCGCGCAGGTCCGCGTACTCCTCATCGAAGAGCAGCCGCAGCGCCTGCGCGTACTCCTCCAACTGATCCTCGCGCTGGCCGGCACTTGGGAAGGGGATCCCATAGGCGCGGTACTCAGGCTCGTGCCAGCCGGCGCCAAGACCGCAGGTGACCCGACCGTTCGACAGCGCGTCGATGGCCGTCACCGCCTTCGCAAGGACGATGGGGTGCCGATAGGAGATGCAGAAGACCAGGCAGCCCACGCGGACCTTGGTGGTCTCGAGCGCGGCTGCGGTGAGCATCGCGAGTGATTCGAAGCACGGCAGACCGCCGCCCTGACCAGGCGTCTCCTGAAAGTGATCGGACACCGAGAACCAGTCGAAGCTGCGCTCATCGGCGAACCGCCACAGGCGGCGCAGGTCCTCGAGCGGACCGCCGAGGTGGCCGACCTGGATGCCGAACTTCATGGTCGCCCCTGATAGGGTGGGCGCATGGCCCTCGGGGTCGTCGTCTTCGTCATCGTCTGCGTCATTCTGGCGCTCATCGGCCTGGCGTTCGCGCTCGTGGTCATGCGCAACGCCAGCACGCCGCGGCCGGCGCTCCCGCGGAACTGCGGGGACTGCTACTTCATGATCCCGCGCGCCAAGGTCTACAAGCGCGAGACGCTCGAGGACGCCGACGGCATCGTGCACTACCTCTGCGAGAAGCGCTGGATCGAAGTGACCCCGGTCTCGCCGCGGTGCGAGCTCGGCCGGAGCAAGACGCTCACGACGAACGTCCCGGTCTAATGTCGGAGCAGTTGTTCACACGCGATCGTGACGGTCTCTCCCCACGCGTCCAAGCTTGGAGCGGCCGCGCGTAACTGCTCGTGGAGCGTCCGCGCCGCAGTGACGCCGCCACGCCGCTCGGCGAGGACGTAAGGCGCGGCGAATCCGGGATCGCTGCTGCTGAAGCGATCGATCCCCGCGGTGCAGCGCTTTTCAACGTCGTTGTCGCGCTCAGGATCGGCCGGCGCGGCGACCCAGGCGATGTAGCCAGCGTCGGCGCGCGCCTCCCAATCGGGTGTGCCGATGAGCGCGTATGCGGCCTGCAGCGCGAAATCGTCGATTCGCGTCTGCCTGTCGACGTCGACGATCGCGAAGGCCGAGCCAGGGTGGTAGTCGTCGGGACCCCCGACCCAGATGAAGCGGACCTGAAGCCCGCCGGCCGGCGTCGCGACTCCGCCGCGGTCGACGATCAAGGCGACCCGCATCTTGAAAGCAGGCACGTCCTCGAGCAGCTGCCGCTGGCCGCGCGGCACCCCGAGGACCAGCGGCGGATCGTCGACGGTCTCCGTCGGCGGGTTCGGCAGGCCGCGGATCAGCAGCGCGAGCTCAAGGAGGATGGCGACGGTCAGTGCTCGCTTGGCCGTTCCGGGCGACACCGAAAAGCGCGTGGTGCCGAGCAGCGCCCAGGCGAGCGCGACGATCGCCGCGATCACGGTGACGACCGAGCCGAGCAAGATTCGCTGCTCCGTCGCATCGGGGAAGAAGAAGGGCGTCACCAGCGCGTTCACGAGCGCAACAGCGAGCACGAGCGGTGCTGCGGTGCGGAGCGAACCCTGCAAACGGCTGCGCAAGCCGCCATTTGTCGCGAGACCGAGCGGGTACGCGAGCAGCATCGTGATGCCCGCGACCGGGATGACATAGAACAACGCAAGCCCGGCTAGCCCGCCGACTTGCATGATCTCGAACAACGTCCAGACGAAGAAGCTCGCGACCAAGAGGACGGTGAGCACGATCGCGGTGAAGCAGCCGCCGAAGTCGCGCGCGACGATGGCTGCCACGGCGACAAAGCCGAAAGCGATGAAGGACAACGCGCCACCCACGTAGAGACCGGCGAAGATCTGATTCAACACATCGCGCGGCGCGGCTGTGCGGAGGAGCACGATCGCCACCGCGTACACGACGATGCTCGCGGCGACGATCCGCGTCGGGTCGGGCCGTGCTGCGGCGGACGCGCTGCTCACGCCTTTGTATACGCTCTCCCTCGTGGGCCAGTTCTCGCGGTTCGATGATCACGTCGGCGCGCACACGCGTGAGTACGTCGATGAGCTGAAGGAGCTGGTGCGGCTGCCCACGGTATCGGCGGATGGCTCGGCGATCGAAGAGACCGCCGCGTTCGTGCTCGCGAGGGCGAAGCGCGCCGGCATCGCCGCCGAGTCGCTGCGCGTCAACGGCGGTCCACCGACGATCGTCGGCGAGACCGGCAGTGGCGATCGCACCCTCCTGGTCTACGACCACTACGACGTGCAGCCGCCCGATCCGCTCGATGAGTGGACGACGCCACCGTTCGAGCCCACAGAGACGGCGGGGAAGCTCTTCGGCCGAGGCGTCTCCGACAACAAGGGAAACCTCATGGCTCGCCTTCAAGCGATCGAGGCCTATCGGGCGACGGTGGGGGAGCTGCCCGTGCGGATCCGCGTGCTGTTCGAGGGAGAGGAAGAGATCGGCTCCGAGCATCTGAGTGACTTCGTGCGCGCGCACGGCGACCGCCTGCAGGCGGACGGATGCATCTGGGAGGCCGGGTACAAGGACGCGGCTGGACGCCCGACGATCAGTCTCGGCCTCAAGGGCATCGCCTACTTCGAGCTGCGAGTGCGCGGAGCGAAGTCCGACGTGCACTCGTCACAGGCGACGATCATCCCCAACCCGGCGTGGCGCCTGGTGTGGGCGCTCGCGACGCTGAAGGACGCGGACGATCGCATCACGATCGAGGGACTGATGGATCACGTGCGCACGCCGAGCGCCGAGGACGTCGCGCTCCTCGAGAAGCTGCCCTACGACGAGGCCGAGACGAAGCGGATCCACGGCATCGATTCGTTCGTCGGCGGTCTGGGCGGCACGCCGATGAAACTGAAGCACTTCTTCGAGCCCACCTGCACGATCTGCGGCCTCACGTCGGGCTACTCCGGCCCGGGCTCAAAGACAGTGCTGCCGGCGGTCGCGAGCGCGAAGCTCGACTTCCGCCTGGTGCCGGATCTCGAACCGAAGCTCGTCGGCAGGCTGCTGCGAGCGCATCTCGACAAGCGGGGCTTCAGCGACATCGAGATCACGCCATTCCACGGCGAGCGCCCGAGCCGGTGGCCAAACAACACACCAGTCGCGCTCTCTGCGGCAGCTGCCTGCCGGGACGCGTATGGCGTCGACCCGGTGATCTATCCGCTCATGGTCGGATCGGGCCCGATGTCCCAGGTCTGCGACGAGCTGCGCATCCCAGTCGTGGGCTTCGGCGCCGGGAACGCGTCGTCCGCGAACCACGCACCGAACGAGAACATCGCCGTTGCCGACTACGTCGACCACATCCGCGCGTTCGGTCGTTTCCTGCATGCGTTCGCCGATCTCCCGTTGGATTGAGCTCGCGCGACGACGAGCGCCCGCATAGTTGCCAAATCGTTACATTTTGTCGTACCCGATGACACCTGTACGGCACGCAGCCTGCCCCTGATTGCTCCGCAGTCGAAAGGAGCATGCCATGGCGCGCAAACAAGGTGGTGGTATGACCGTGGCCGAGGCCGGCCGCATGGGTGGCCGTCTCGTGAGCGAGAAGTACGGCCCTGAGTTCTACGAAAAGATCGGCAAGAAGGGCGGCTCGAGCACCGCGCTCAAGTACGGCCCTGAGTTCTTCGGTCGCATCGGCAAGAAGGGTGGCAAGGCCGTCACGGCCAAGTACGGGACCGGACACTTCGAGAAGATCGGCCGCAAGGGCGGTCAGAAGGTCGCGGATCTCATCGAGCGAGCGAAGGCTCTCGAGGCGGAGAAGCCGACGCCGGTCGCCGCAAAAGCCGCTGTCGTCGAGCGCGAAGAGGAGCCTGAGGAGGCCACGGCAGGCGCCTAAACTCGGCGCCTAGTGAGCAGGTCGGGGAGGGAGCTTCGTCAGGGCACGCGCGTCGTTCGTTCGGCACGTACGCTGCCCGCCGGCGAGGGGATACCCGTCGCGCCTCCTCTCGTGCAGAGCGTCGCCTTCGATTACCGTTCCGCCGCGCGCCAGGACGAGGTCTTCGCTGGCGACAGCAGCGGCTACGTCTACGGGCGGTACGGCACACCGACGACGGCCGCGCTCGAGTCCGCGCTTGCGGAGCTCGAGGGCACGGCTGCCGCGGTGTGCTTCACGAGCGGCATGGCGGCGATCGCGGCGTTCGTGGACGCGTGCGCGGTCGCGACCGGGGGCCGTGTCGTTGCCCAGGAGGACATCTACGGCCAGGTCCGCGCGCTCTTTGAGCGATGGATCCGTGAGCGCGGCGCGAAGATCGATTTCGTCGATGCCACGGATCTCGCCGCGGTCGAACGCGCGCTGAAGAGCGCACCGACCGCGCTCCTCTATGTCGAGGCGATGGCCAACCCGCTGCTGCGCATCACGGACACGGCCGAGCTCGCGCGACTTGCGAAGGCCAACGGCGCGAGCCTCGCGGTCGACGCGACATTCACCTCCCCCGTGCTCTTCCGCCCGGCCGCGCTCGGCGCCGACGTCGTCATCCATTCGCTCACGAAGTACATCAACGGCCACGGTGATGTCATGGGCGGAAGCGTCGCCGGCGGCGTAGAGGTCGCGAAGGCGATGCGCGACCGCACAATCCTCGATGGCGCGTACATGCCGCCGCACGAGGCCTGGCTGTGCATCCGCGGCATGCGCACGCTCGAGCTGCGCGTGCGGCGGCAGTGCGAGAGCGCGGCGCGCGTGGCGCAGCATCTCGCCTCGCATCCGAAGATCGCCCGCGTGCGGTACCCCGGACTGGCGTCACATCCGCAGCACGATCTCGCCACGCGACAGTTCGGCGGCCTGTACGGGGGCGTCGTCACGTTCGACCTCACGGACGCGACGAAGGCTGCGGCGTTCCGCTTCCTCGATTCGCTGGAGCTCGCGGCGTCGGCAACGACGCTGGGCGATCTCTTCAGCGAAGTGCTGTACCCGGCGATCTCGTCGCACCGCCGGGTCGCGGAGGAAGAACGCGCGCGGCTCGGCATCTCCGAGGGGACGCTCAGGTTCTCGGTGGGGATAGAAGACGCCGACGACATAATCGTCGACCTCGACGGCGCGCTCGCGAGGGTGTGAGCACCGTCCGGC
>JANMWW010000306.1:0-5962 GCA_031394155.1 Chloroflexota bacterium
CGTCTCGCCGACGATGTCGCGGAACGTTCGGCTGAAGGTGCCCAGGCTCGAGAAACCGACGTCGAGGCACACGTCCGTCACGTCACGGTCGGTCCGCCGCAGCAGGTACATCGCGCGCTCGACCCGCCGGCGCTGGAGATAGCGGTGCGGCGTTTCGCCGAAGGTCGCGCGGAAGGTGCGGATGAAGTGGGCCTCCGAGGTGAGTGCGATGCTCGCGAGGGCAGCGGTGTTCAGCGGCTCGGCGTACGTGCGATCCATGGCGTCGCGCGCGCGCAGTAGGCGGCGGTTCGACTCCTCGGAGGTTTGACTCACCGCTCCATTACATCCTAGCCCCGTGTTTAGAGCGTGGGGGCTCAGGGCTTGGTGATGTACCCCGCCTCGGCTGGGTCGAGGAGTGCCACGAATTCGGTGAGCGAGAGACCGCCCACGGCCCTCGCAGATCCCGCGATAAAGCGCCCGCATGCGTAGCTCCCGAACTCCGGCAGGCCGCGGGAGCTCACCGTCCGAAACACCACCAGGCGCGTGCCTGCGGGAGACGTGAGCATGTACGTACTCGCGGCGCCCGGATTCTCGAGCACGAATGTGCCGCAGAAGACCACAGTCGCTGCGGGAGCGAGTGACGCGGTCGCCGTCGCACTGGCCGCTGCCGTGGGTGCTGGCGCGACCGTAGTCACAGGGCTAGCTGACGTAGAAGAAGGAGACGTGCAAGCGACGACCGCAGTTGCGAGCACGAACACCGCGAGCAAGCGTTGAGCCGCGACTCTCGGCATCGAGGCGGAATGCTACGCCGCGGGAGAAGCGCGCTGATAACGAAAGCTCGCGTCGCTGGTTCTGTGGGCTCTGCGTGGCTCGAACACGCGACCTCAGCGATGTCAACGCTGCGCTCTAACCAGCTGAGCTAAGAGCCCGTTCGCTTCTCAGGATACGACGCATCGCCGGTGACGTCGCGGCCCCGAATACGAGACCGAGCACGCCCGCGATCACAACATGCTCGGTCGCCCACACCTCAGGCGTGGATCCGTAACTCAGCCCAAGCGCACCGGCGATCGCGACACCGCCCAGCCAGCCCAGCCACCACGCCACGAGGGCGACGACGATCGCGGGCGCATGCCGGCTCCGTGCCGCCCACGCGTTCGCGATCGCGGCAACGACTCCACTCAGCGCCGCGACTCCGGGCACGCCATAGATCTCCGGCGCTCCGTCGACGAGCGCGTGCGCGACGGACACCGTGACGACCATCGCGACGAAAACGCGGAGATCACGGCGGCCGAGCGCGACGAACTGAAGGAGACCGGTGATCGCTCCGACGATCCCGCCGAGGATGGCGCCGAAGATCGCGGCGAACACATCCCACTCCACGTATGCCGCGCCGATGCCCGACGCGCCGGGTGAATGAAGTGCCGCACCGCCCAGGACGAATCCCGCGATCGTCGCGGCGGTCCAGCGCGCTGATCTCACGCGCGGACCGTACGCGGCGCGAAGATCCGCAATCCGTCGGTCGGCGCGTCCTTTGCGAAGCACACGACCTGGAATCCACCGAAGCCAGACGGGTCGAGGAGCGTGTCGACCGCAGAGCGCTGGCTGTAATCACGCAGCTGGTCGATCGGCGACGTCGGGCGTGACGCCACGTCGCGGATGCCGAGCGCAAGCAGCACATCACGCTGCGACGCGCGGCCGACGAACGTGAAGCCCGCGCCCTCTGCGGCGCGACGGATCGCGGTGAAGTTCACCGACGCCGTGAGGTCGTGCGCGCCCGGGTCGGCGTATGGGTCCGCGAGCAGGCGGTGGCGCTGGAATCCGCGCACCGTCCCGCTGCCGAGGCGACTCAGCAGATCGGTCTCGTCACCGCCGTAGTCGACGAACAGCACGTACCCGCGCGTCAGCGCGGCTGCGAGCGCGGCCACCCAGCTCTCGGCGCGCGGGCTGACCTCCCAGCGCCCACCAACGGGCAGCGTCTCCGGAACGCGGTAGCGCAGGTCCATCGGGTTCGGCGCCCGCAGGGTCTCAACGAGGTGGTCGTCCTTCTCCTCGACGTAGGCCTCGCGGACCCCATCCGCGCCACGCACCAGAACGTGAACTGGGAACGCGTCGAGGATCTCGTTCGCATAGATGACGCCGTGGAGCGGCGCGAGCGCGCGCGGATCGGATGCCCACCGCAGGTCGCGCCCGTCAAGCGCTGACGCCTGCTCGGTACGAAGGCGCTGAGACACCTCGACGATCGCCGGGCGCACGCCCTTCGCCGCGTCGGGCCGCTCGCGCTCCAGCGAGGTGAGCACATCGCGCAGAAGGGTCCCCCGCCCCGCGCCGGCCTCGACCAGATCCCATGCCGTGGGCTTGCCGAGCAGCATCCATTGATCGGCGAACGCACGCGCGAGCGAACGTCCGAAGTGCGGACCGAGATCCGGCGCGGTCAGGTAGTCGCCTTCGAAGCCGAGCGAGACTCGCGTTGAGTAGTAGCCGTCGTCCCCGTCGTACAGCGCGGCTTCCATGTAGTCCGCGAAGCTCATCGGGCCGCGCGCGCGAATGCGCGCGATCAGGCGGTCGCGAAGTGTCACGCGCTCCAGCGTGGCGGCGCGGGCGGGCGGACCTCCGGCGGACGGACGTTGCTGCGATTGGGGTCCTTCTGCGTGAGCGGGATCTCCTCGCTCGGCTTCCAGGTGCGGGCCACGGCGAGCTCTTCCTTCGCGAGCACGGTGCGCCCGAAGCGCTGGTACGTGGCGAGCTCGAAGTTCGGCGTTTCGCCGAGCGCGCCGTGCGGGCACACCTCGACGCAGTCGCCGCAGTAGATGCAGCGAACGATGTCGAGCTCGTACGTCTGGAGGTCGCGCTCGCGCATCATCAGCGCGCCCGTCGGGCACGTCTCGGCGCATGCGCCGCAGGACACGCAGTCGGTGTACGAGAGCGAGACGTTCCACGGCGTCGTGACGATCGAGTCGTACCCGCCGCCCATGAGGCCGTAGCAATTCGCCCCGATCACGTCGCGGCAGATGCGCACGCACTGCGTGCAGGGGATGCACTTGTTGAGGTCGCGAAGGATGAAGTCGTGGCTGAAGTCGTACTCGTAGTCGTGATAGTCCACGGGCTCCGCCCGGTGGAACTTGTTCTCGGTGAGCCCGTGCTCGAGCGAGAGGCGTTGCAGGTGGCAGCGCCCCGCATCGGGACAGACGCACTGCAGGCAACGCGCGGCTTCCTTCTCGGCGCCGGACTTGTCGTAGCCGCCCTCGATGAGCTCGAACGAGCGGACGCGCTGCTCGAACGGCAGGAACGGCATGCGCACCTGTGGCTCCTCGGGCTTGTACGGAACGATGTCGATGAGCTCGGGGACCTGCTCCTCCTCTGCGATCTCCGCCGCGACCTCGGCCATGTCCCCACCGTTGAGATAGGCGTCGATCGCCTTCGCTGCGAGCTTGCCCTGCGCCACGCACTCGATGACCGTTCGCGTGCCCATCTGCGCGTCGCCGCCGGCGAACACGCCGGGGCGGTCGGTCATGAGCGCACCGTTCGTGACGATCGTCTCGCGCTTGCTCTTGCGGATGACCTGGTCCTTGTCGATCCAATCGAGCACCGGCAGCTGGCCGATCGCGGGAATGACGACGTCGCACTCGATCGTGAAGTTCGCGCCCTCGATCGGCACCGGCCGGCGGCGGCCGGATGCGTCGGGCTCCCCCAGCGCCATCCGCTGGAACTCGACGCCACCGGCGCGGCCATCCTTCTCGATGATCTTCACCGGCGCGGCAAAGAACTCGAGCTTGATGCCCTCGTGCTCGGCATCATCGACCTCGCTGTAGTGGGCGCCCATCTCCTTGCGGGAGCGGCGGTAGACGACGGTCACCTCGGCACCGAGGCGCCGGGAGGTGCGCGCGCAGTCGAACGTCGTGAAGCCGCCACCCAGGACGACCACGCGCGATCCCGCGCCGACCGGCACCGGATCGCCCTTCGCGTTCTGCCCGAGGTAGCTGATCGCCTCGATCACGCCGGGAAGGTCCTCGCCCGGGATGCGCAGCTCGTTGCTCGACCACGCCCCGATGCCGATGAATACAGAGTCGTAGCCCTGCGTCATCAGGTCCTCGATCGTGAAATCGCGGCCCAGCTTCATGTTCGCCCTGAACTCCGTGTCGCGAAGCTGCCACACCGAGTTGAGCTCCTTGTCGAGCTTCACCTTCGGCAGGCGGTACTCGGGGATGCCGTAGCGGAGCATGCCCCCCTGCTTCTCGTTCATCTCGAACACCGTCACGGCATGACCCTTGAGCGCGACGTAGTACGCGGCGGTCAGACCTGCGGGGCCCGCGCCGATCACCGCGACGCGCTTCCCGGTCGCGGTCGCCTGCGGGAACGGCGTTGGTGCCTGGTCCATCTCCATGACCATCTCGCCGGTGTAGCCGTGGCACTGGCAGATCGCGATCTCCTCTTCGACCAGACCGCGACGACAGACGTCCTGGCAGGGACGCGGGCATACCAGTCCGAGCGCGTATGGGAACGGCAGGACTTCCTTCACCAGTCGCGCGGCCTCCACGTGCTGGCCCTTTGCCATGAGCTCGAGATATCCGGGAATGTCG
The DNA here is from genome assembly GCA_031394155.1 of Chloroflexota bacterium. Lineage (GTDB taxonomy): Bacteria > Chloroflexota > Limnocylindria > P2-11E > P2-11E > CF-39. The sequence goes on from JANMWW010000306.1 coordinate 4,557, forward strand.
ATGTGCGTCGGGCATCCGATCTGACAGGGCGGCATGCAGTAGGCGTTGTGATCGCTGAGGATGTACTCGAGGTTCTGCTTGCGGAGCTTGAACAGGCCGTCGTCGGTCGCCGTGATCTTCATGCCCGACTCGACCGCGAGATGGCAGGACGGCAGCGGCCGCTCGTGTCCTTCGATGTTCACCAGACACATGCGGCATGCGGCCGCGGGCGCGAGCTTCTCGTCGTCACAGAGCGTCGGGATGTTGAACCCGGCGCGCTGCGCTGCACGCAGGATCGCCTCGCCCGGGACGGCGGTGACCTCCTGCCCGTCGATCCAGATCGTGCACGTCGGCTGGCCGGACGGGATCTCCCCCGGATGGCTGACGGTGGGGATCTGCGCTTCGGCCGGCTGGACGTAGCGCTCGAGCAGGCTCATCCGCGCACCACTGTATCGGTCACGGCTGCGCCATCGTTTCGTAACGTCGAGCCCTGATCGGTGCGCACGTGCCTGTTGGACACGTTTGATCCTTGATGTGCGCCTGGTAGTCCGCCGCGAACTCGCTCATCGTCGTGCGAAGGATCGACGGCGCCGTGATGCCGAACCCGCAGAGCGAGAACTTCTCCATGTGATCGCCAAGCTCGCCCAGCCACGCGATATCGCTGTCGCGACCGAGCTGGCTCTGCACGCCCTCGAGGATCCCCTGGACGCGCGCGGTGCCGACGCGGCACGGCACGCAGATGCCGCACGTCTCCTTCGCGAGGTACGCGAACATCTTCGCCGCCTCGCCGACGACGCACGTGTCGCTCGCGATCGCGCGCACCTGCGCTGAGCCCATGTGCGTGCCCGCGGCCCTGAGCTCGTCGAATCCGAAGCGCACGTCGCGCTTCGACGCGGCGAGCAACCCGCCCGTCGGACCTCCGACCTGGATGGCCTTCAGCTCGCCGACCACGCCGCCGGCCCGATCGAGGATCGCGCCAAGGGCCGTTCCGAGCGGGACCTCGTAGATCCCGGGATCGCGCACGGCCCCGGTCACCGACACGAGCTTGGTCTCGGCCTTCGCTCCGTCGGCGACCATCTGCGGCAGCCAGGCGATCGTTTCTGCGCTCGAGATGAGCGTCGGTCGCTCCTGCACGCCGCTGCGCGCCGGATACGGGGGTCGCTGGCGCGCCATCGCGCGACGCGACTCGAGCACGTTCATGAGCGCGCTCTCTTCGCCCCCCATGAACCCACCCGGGCCGATCGCGACGGTCACGACGAGCTCGCCGAGACCTCCGCGCCGCTTCTCGATGTCCTGCTCCATGACGCTCCGCGCGGTGTCGGCCTCAGGGTGCATGTAGATGATCGCCTCGACCGCCCCGATGGCATGCGCCGCGATCGCGACGCCCTGCAGCACATTTGCCTTGTTGCGTTCGATCAGCGTGCGCG
>JANMWW010000334.1:0-4821 GCA_031394155.1 Chloroflexota bacterium
TGTCAGGCGGGAGCAGAGTCAGCGAGATAATCGGGTGCAGCTCGTTCCACAGCTGGTGCATATCCGCGACCCAGTGACCGCAGACCGTTGCCCGCATCCCGGTGCGCATTGCGTTCAGCTGCGGGAGGAAGTCGTCGCGGCCAAGCACCCCGGCGTTCCTCGCGGCCTGCGTCGAATTCGCATTCGGATCGAGCAGCGGTATCTCGATATCGATGCCGTTTGGCGCCTCCGAACCTCCCGGCCCAGCCTGGAAGTTGTGGTAGTTCACGAGCGATGCGATGCCGGGTCCGGGGGCATGCTCGTTGGGGCCGTCGTTGATATCGAAGCTCACGTCGCCGTCAAAGCCGATGCTCAATCCGATGATCTTGCCCGTGGCGCACCTGATCGGGGCCCTGAGCGGGTCGCTGTTGTCGACGCCGGCGGATGGTCGGGCCGGGCTCGGGCACCCGTGCAGCGCACCACGTCGATGGCCCCACGGCCTTGCGCTCGACATCTTCACCTGCCAGCGTACGAAGCGCAGCCAACCCGAAGCTGACGATTGCGTGAACGCCCGCCAAGCCGTTACCTACCTTGCAAGATCACCGAGATGATCTTGTCGCCGTTGCTTGCGACGTACACGCGGTGGGTCGCGGAATCGACTGCGATCCCGACTGGGTAGTCACCGACGCGGAGCTCGACGGACAGCCGGCTGAGACGCGTCGATCCGGCGGTCGGTGGGCCGTAGAAGGTCAGCACTCCTCCGATGTCACGCTGCGTCGCGACGTAAACCCGCCGGTAAGCGATGTCACTGCCGGTATGCCATGCGATGGCACGCGCATCGCCAGGGCCATCCACGAATCCGGCGGCGCCCAGGGTGCGCATATCGAGCTCGATCCACATTGACCCGATGATCTTGTTCGTCGTGGAGGAAGGCAGGACACGGTTGCTCAAGGCGTAGACCGCGCCGTCGACCGGGTCGGCCAGCATCATCCACGGCGGTGAGGTGCCCACGGTCGCGATCTCCGTGCGAGTGCGGGAATTGACGACCTGAATGAAGCCCGAGCTTGAGGGATTGAGCTCCATCCCGCCGGCATAAACCCGGTCATCTGCCGCATCCACAGCCATTGGATGGCCTCGCGTCGGCACCGTCGCTACCACCATTTCGGTCGTTCCGTCGATCACGCTGATCGACCCGGGACGCTCATCTGGACCTCCGCTCTGCTGGCCGAAGTTGGCCACATAGATGAGGTTCGCCTTCTGGTCCGCAGCGATCGCGGTGGGAGCTCGACCGACCGAGATCGTCGTGACGATGTCGAGCGTCTCGCCGTCGAACACGAGCACGCGGTCGCCGGCCTGATCGAGCGCGTAGACGCGCTTGGTGAACGGGACGACGGCGAGTCGCGCGACGGACCGCACATCGGTGAGATGCAGATCCGTCCATCTCACGAGCGCGTTGGTCGAGGTGGCGAACGCGCTCAGGCCGCCCTCGCGGTCCGCGACGAAGAGCCGATCGGCGAAGGACATCACCGCGACCGCGGTCGGGGCGTGCTCGAGTGCGATCTCCGCGAGCAGTCCGGTCTTTCCTGCCGACTCGTCCACGAACGCCGCCGGTATCGAGCCGATGATCTTGGCGAACAGCGACTCCACCTCGGTGGCATCGCCCCCGAGCTTCAGACGCGCGTGGTAGATGTGACAGCTTCCGGTGCCTTCGTCCCACCACGCGCTGATCTCGCTCGCTCCCGGGGCACCCGACCACAGCAGGTAGGTTTCGCGGCCAGAGATCACCCGCGGCGCCGCGGTGACCGAGGTTGGAGCACCGACCGCGTCGGCGCGGCGCTCGAGGACGAAGGAGGACGGCGGCGCGTCCGAGCGCAGCACGCTGATCGCCCCAGTGGCGCTGGCGAAGCCGACGGACGCGCCCCACGGCAAATAGGTCGGCGCTCGCGGCGACGGGCACGCTGGTGTCACCGCCACAGGCGCGAGCGCCGCTGAGGTAGTGGCAGGCGGAGCCGGCGGTTGGGACTGGGAGCCTTGCGCGCACGAGCTAAGAAGGACTGCCAGCGCTACCGCGAATGACGCTCTTCTCACGTTGGTATTGGACGCTCGGCGCCGTGCGCGCGCACCTGACTTCTCGGCGATAACTCGTATGTCGTCCCACTGGTTTCAGGTGCGACCTGCCCGCCGCACTTTCTAGACTATTGGCCGCTTAGACCATGGTGTTTCGTCGCTGAATTTCGGTATCAGCCGCGAGTTCCCGAGCAATTTCGCAAATCGTAGTCCTTGCGATTCTTCAGACCATTGCTCTACCGACTGAGCTACCTCGGCGGACACCTCATTTTACGCGGAAACTCGCGAGCGGTCCGAATGGTCTAACCAGCCATGGTCAAGAGGACTAAGTGCGCGTCCTGCGCGATCGTCTGAGCTATTGAGCACAAGGTCGCCGAAACCATTGCTCCGAGTCGCAGTATCAAAGCTCGGAGACCATGGTGTGTCCTACACCATGTGCCCCGGCCGCGGCGGCATCCGCACTAAGAGGACGTGGTCCGTCAGACCACTGCCAGCAGTCGCCGCGGGTCTTCGTTTGTTGCTTTCAGATGCGGGAGTCGCCGGGCCGCGCCAGCTAGAGGTCGATGCCGGCCGCGAGTTGACTCACCAAGGTGTCGACCAGCAGATGAGTGGCCGGGTATGAGTCGAGCCCCTTGCATGTGTCAGGGTTTCGCGGCCCTCCTCCGCAGGAGCTCGCGCTCGCGCGAGTTCGTTGTTAGAGACGCGGCGCGCTCGAACTCGACCCCCGCCTCAATAGTGCGGCCGAGCTTACGCAGGAGGTCGCCGCGTACCGCTGCCAGTAGGTGATACGACTTCAGCGACGATTCCTGGACGAGCGCGTCGACGATCTCCAGACCGCTGGCGGGACCAAACGCCATGCCGACAGCGACCGCGCGGTTCAGCTCGACGACCGGCGAGGGCGCGATCTGGGCGAGCGCGTCGTAGAGCGCCACGATGCCCGGCCAGTCTGTCGCCGCCGCGGTCGGCGCCCGAGCGTGACACGCCGCGATCGCGGCCTGAAGCGCATACGGGCCGAGCCCGCCGCCGAGCTTTTCGGCGCGGTCGAGCGCCGTGAGACCACGGCGCATGAGCAGCTGATCCCACCGACTGCGATCCTGATCAAGCAACAGCACCGGTTCGCCAGCCTCGGTGACGCGGGCGCCCAGGCGTGACGCCTGGATCTCCATCAGCGCGACGAGGCCATGGACCTCGGGTTCCACCGGGGAGAGTTCAGCGAGGATGCGTCCAAGCCGGAGCGCCTCCTCGCAGAGCACCGGTCGGAGCCAGTTCTCGCCCGCGGTGGCGGAGTACCCCTCGTTGAAGATCAGATAAATGACCTCGAGGACCGAGCCGAGGCGCGCCGCTCGCTCGAGTCCGCTCGGCACCTCGAACCTCACACGCGTTTCGGTGAGGGTCCGCTTCGCACGAACGATGCGCTGCGCGATGGTTGGGACCGGCACGAGGAACGCGCGCGCGATCTCTTCGGTCGCAAGACCGCCGAGCACGCGCAACGTGAGCGCGACGCGCGCTTCCCTCGGGAGGACCGGATGGCACGCTGTGAAGATCAGGCTGAGGAGATCGTCGCCGACGTCCTCGTCGATCGCGGTGTCCAGGTCGATGCCCTCCTGAGCGATCGCCGCATCGCGTCCGATCTCCTCGCGCTTGAGTTCGAGCGTCGCGCGCCGACGGACGAAATCGATGGCGCGATGCTTCGCTGTGCCCATCAGCCAGGCGGCCGGCCTCTCGGGCACGCCCCTCAGCGGCCACTGCTCGAGCGCTGCGACGTACGCGTCCTGCGCGAGCTCCTCAGCGGTCCCGACGTCGCCGACGATCCGGGAGAGCCGCGCGATCAGCCGCGCCGACTCCATCCGCCAGATCGCTTCAATCGTGCGCTTCGTCTGGGCGGGCGCGGTCCCTATGGTCAGAGCTTCGTCACTCGTATTGAGCGACCTCGCGGACCTCGAAGGTCCCACCGTCGAATGGCGCCCGTTTCAGCCATTCGAGGGCCTCATCCATCGAGCGCACTTGCCAGAGCCAGTAGCCGCCGACGAGCTCCTTGGCCTCGGCGAACGGGCCGTCGATCACGGTCCGCGTCGAGCCATCGAAACGGACGCGCTTCGCTTGCGCGCTTGGCGACAGGCGGCCTGAGCCGAGGACCACGCCCGCCTTGACCAGCTCTTCGTTGAACTTCTGGTAGGCGGCCATCGCGTCGGGTGTCGGGGGCTTCTGATCCGAACTCCGCTCGCCTTCCTTCGCCAGCACTAGGACACGCATCTCGATCTCCTTTTACGCGGTGAGTCTCACGTAGACATCGAACGAGGCGTGGCCGTTTCGACACCTGCGGCGGCTCCGCCCGCCGCCCGGGGCCAGCCCGGAAACGCTGGACTAAGCGAATCGCCAAGTCGTCGTCGGGCGCATCCGATGTAGTGCGGCCTGCCCGCCGCACTCACAAGACTATTGGTCACTCACACCATGGTGCTTTCGTCGCTGAATTTGGGTATCAGTCGCGAGTTCCCGAGCAATTTCGCACATCGCAGTCCTCGCGATTCTTCAGACCATTGCTCTACCGACTGAGCTACCTCGGCGGAGTCCTCATTTTACTCGGAAACTCCGGGGCGAACCGAACGTCTGGGCGACCAATGGTGTAGCGAACCACTGCGCGCCCGAGTCGAGAGTCTCGTCAACTTCAAGATCACGCCAGAAGAAACTATTGGTCACGCGCTATATCTGTGATGACATATACCATTGATCTTTATAGACAATTTTACGAGCGCAAGTTTCGCGGAGATCGCGATA
>JANMWW010000338.1:0-7281 GCA_031394155.1 Chloroflexota bacterium
CTGCAGGAGGCGCACATGGTCGCGTGCGAAGACACGCGGCACACGCAGGTGCTCCTGCGACGTCACGAGATCCGGGCGAAGCACCTCACGTCGTACACCGAGTTCAACCACAAGCGGAAAGTGGCGGAGCTGGTGGGCCAGCTCGGCCGGGGCTGGGATGTGGCGCTCGTGACCGACGCCGGCACGCCGGGTCTCTCGGATCCTGGCGAGCAGCTGGTGCGTGCCGCGATCGACGCCGGGCATGACGTCGTCGCGATCCCAGGACCCGCTGCCGCCATCGCCGCGCTCGTCACCTCGGGGCTGCCGACGCGTGAGTTCACATTCATCGGCTTCATCGAGAAGAAGAGCGGTCCGCGCCGGCGGAAGCTCGAGGCGCTCGTCGCCGGGGGTCGCACGATCGTCATCTACGAGAGCCCCTACCGCGTCGGCGATCTCCTCGCGGATCTGGCCGCAGTGGCGCCCGAGGCACGGGTCGCGGTGTCGCGCGAGCTGACGAAGCTGCATGAAGAGGTCGTACGCGGCTCCGCGACCGAGCTCGCGCAGCGCTACGCCGAGACAGCGCCAAAGGGCGAGGTCACCGTCGTGATCGCGCCCCCGCTATCCTCGGTCGATCGAAGGGGGAGCGATGCCGGGGAGAGCCACGCGCCGTAGCGTCGATGTCTTCGTCGAGATCCCCAAGGGATCGCGCGCGAAGTACGAGCTCGACAAGAAGACCGGCCGCATCCGGCTCGACCGCGTGCTCTTTTCCTCGGTCCACTATCCGGCCGACTACGGCTTCGTCTGGAACACCATGGCCGGGGACGGCGATCCACTCGACGCGCTCGTCGTGGTGGAGGAGCCGACGTTCCCGGGCTGCATCGTCCCCACTCGTCCGATCGGCACGCTGCTCATGAAGGATTCGAAGGGCCCCGATGAAAAGATCCTCGGCGTCCCCGTCGGCGACCCCCGATTCGACGAGGTGCGCGAGCTCAAGGATCTCGCGCCGCATTGGCTGCGCGAGATCGAGATGTTCTTCGCCACCTACAAAGCCCTCGAGGGCGACGACGTCGAGCTCGCGGGCTGGCGCGGCTCGCGCACAGCGTGGTCGCTGATCGAGAAGAGCACGGTCCGCGCATGAAGCGCGACTATCGGAAGTGGCACAGTCCAGCCGTCGAGCGGGACATGGAGATGCTCGTGTTCGGGGAGGCCGGCACGCCCGTGATCGTGTACCCGACGTCGCTGGGTCGTTTCTACCAGTGGGAAGACTTCGGGATGATCGAGCACATGCGCGGTCGCATCGAGGAGGGTTGGCTGCAGCTCTGGTGCGTCGACTCCATCGACGCGGAGTCGTTCTACGCCAAGACAAAGCCCTGGACCGAGCGCGCGACACGCGCGCTGGCCTACGAACGTTACGTCGTCGACGAGGTGCTGCCGACGATCCGCGCGGAGAACAGCGTCGACTTCCTGGTGGCCGCCGGAGCGTCGTTCGGCGCGTTCCACGCGCTCTCGCTTGCGACGCGGCGGCCGGGGATCGTGCGGAAGGCGGTCGGCCTCTCCGGCGCGTACGACACGACCGCGTGGCTCGATGGCAAGCGCGACGGAGACGCGTACTTCGTCAACCCGCTCGCGTTCCTTCCGAACCTGAACGATGCAAGGTATCTCGAGCCGCTGCGCGCGACCGAGATCGTGATCGCCACCGGCCGTGAGGATCGCAATGTCGAGGACTCACGTCGCCTGGCGCGCGTCCTTCAGGAGAAAGGCGTGCCCGCGAGCCTGCATCTGTGGGATGGGTGGGCTCACGACTGGCCGTACTGGAAAGAGATGGTGGATATCTACCTGTGAACGATCGGGGTGGAAGGGGCGGAGCCCCTGCGTTGAACAAGACCGTAGGCCTGCTCGTGGGACGCGAGAACACCTTCCCGCCGGCGTTCATCGAAACCGTCAATCGCAAGGGTGAGGCCAAGGGCGTTCGGGCGGAGATGGCGATCCTCGGCGGTGCGCGCGAATACGAAGACCCAAAGTACGCGGTCATCGTCGACCGCATCAGCCACGAGGTGCCGTACTACCGCGCACACTTGAAGAGCGCGGTGCTCATGGGCACCGTGGTGGTGAACGATCCGTTCTGGTGGGAAGCGGACGAGAAATTCTTCGAGTGCACGCTCGCGCGCAAGCTCGGCGTCGCCGTGCCGAAGACGGTAGTGCTCCCGAACAAGTCGTACATCTCCGACATCAACGAAGGATCGCTGCGCAATCTGCAATACCCGCTGGATTGGGACGGGATCCTCTCGTACGTCGGCCTCCCGGCCATCCTCAAGCCGAACACCGGCGGCGGATGGAAGGACGTCTACAAGGTCGATACCAAAGAGGAGCTGCTCTGGGCGTTCGACCAATCCGGTGGGCTCGTCCCGGGTCACCGGCCGAAGACGATGATCCTTCAGGAATTCATCAAGTGGCAGGACTATCTCCGGTGCATCTGCATCGGACGGGACGAGATCCTGGTGATGCGCTACGACCCGACCGCCCCCTTCGCTGAGCGGTACGTCGTTTCACGGCCGGTCGTTGGGGAGCTCCGTGCGAAGGCCGCGCACGACGCGCACGCGCTTGTGGACGCGCTGGGCTACGACATGGACACCGTTGAGTTCGCGGTGCGCGACGGTGTGCTGTACGCGATCGACTTCCTGAACCCGGCGCCTGACCTCGACTCATTCTCAGTGAAGGAAGAGGCCTTCAACTGGGCGCTCGAGAAGATGTCCGACCTTGTGATCAGCTATGCCACCGGCGCAGCGCAGCCGCCCTGGAGGGGCGATCACCGGTGGTGGTCACGACTGCGTACGTGAGCGCGAACGCGATCTCCGCGTATCACGCCGTGCTCGAGCAGCCCGGTGTGGCCGACGCGAGCGCGCGCGTTCTGGCTGACGGGCAGCGAGACGCCCGCGCGATCTTCGGCGACCGCCCGCTGTGCGTCAGCCTCCGTCCAAATCTCGTCTCGCGGACCGACCTTCAGGCGTACGTCGCCGCGAGCGAGCGCCTCTATGTCGCCTTGGGCAAGCTCGAGAAGGCCTTGCTCAAGAACGACGATCTGCGGCGCGAGCTCGATCTCGACCCCGAAGAGGAGAGCCTCGCTCTTGCCGATCCCGGCTTCCGCGCATCCTCGCCCTCAGCCCGGCTAGACGGCTTCGTGTCGGACGGCGTCATCCGCTACGTCGAGTACAACGCCGAGTCCCCGGCGGGCATGGCCTACAACGACGTGCTGGTCTCGATCTTCGAACGCATGCCCGCGCTCAAGGCGTTCCGCAAACAGTTCCGCGCGAAGCCGCTGCGCGCCGCGCAGCGGCAGCTCGCGGTGCTCCGCCGCGCGCACGGGAAGAAGATCGGCACCATCGCGATCGTCGACTGGCGCGGGTTGCCGACGCTCACTGAATTCGAGATGTTCCAGCGCCTGCTCGAGGATCAGGGGATGAAGGCGATCATCTGCGCGCCTGAGGATCTCTCGTACCGCGCCGGTCGCCTGCGCTCCAAAGGCGTAGCCATCGACGTGGTCTACCGCCGCGTGCTTCTCTCGGAGCTGCTCGCGCGCCCGACCGACGCGAAAGCGCTCCTCATGGCTTACATGGCCGGCGACGTGACGGTCGTGAACTCGTTCCGCGCGAAGCTGCTCCATAAGAAGATGAGCCTGGCGCTGCTGTCCGACGAGCGCTACGCGTCGCTCTACACACTCGAGGAGCGAAGGGCGATCGCGAAGCACATCCCGTGGACGCGCAAGGTACGTGAGGGCCACACGACGTACGGTGGGAAGACGATCGATCTCGCCGACTTCGTGATCCGCGCGAAGGATCGCCTGGTGCTGAAGCCGAACGACGAGTACGGCGGCAAGGGTGTGATCCTTGGCTGGACGGTGGACGCGCACGAATGGGAGCAGACCTTGCTCACGGCTCTGACTGCCTCATATGTTGTGCAGGAGAAGGTGGCCGTCCCACGCGAAGCCTTCCCGGTGCTGCTCGACCGGATGCACTTCCTCGACCTGTCCGTCGACTGCGACCCGTACCTGTTCTGGGGCAAGGTCACCGGTCAGCTCACGCGCCTCTCGTCGAGCGCGCTCCTGAACGTGACCGCCGGCGCAGGCAGCGTCGTGCCAACGTACGTCGTGGAGGCGGCGTGAAGATACGCGACGTGCCGCGGCTGACCATCGGCATCGAGGAAGAGTTCCAGATCGTCGATGGGGACGGGCACCTGAAGAGCCACATCGACACGCTGCTCACGGCGGCCCGGCCGCACCTCGGCGATCAGGTGAAGGCCGAGATGCTGCAATCGGTCGTCGAGGTTGGCACGAAGATCTGCGCCGATATCAGCGAAGCGCGCGAAGAGGTCTATGTCCTGCGAGGCACGCTCGCGTCGCTCCTCATGCCCGTCGGCTTGCGCATCGCTTCGGCCGGCACGCACCCCTTCTCGCACTGGCAGGACCAGCTCGTCACCGAGAACGACCGCTACAAGCTCCTCGAGGAAGAGATGCAGGATGTGATCCGGGAGCTGCTCATCTTCGGCATGCACGTCCACGTCGGCATCCCGGACCCTGAGCGCCGCATCGAGGTGATGAACGAGGCGCGCTACTTCCTGCCGCATCTCCTGGCCATCTCCACCTCGAGCCCGTTCTGGCTCACGCGCGCCACGGGCCTGAAGTCGTACCGCCAGATCATCTGGCAGCGGTTCCCACGGACCGGCATCCCGCCCGACTTCTCCTCGTACGACGAGTTCGAGAATTACGTGGAGCTGCTCGTCAAGACGAAGTCCATCGACGATGGCAAGAAGATCTGGTGGGATCTCCGGCCGCACTCGTTCTTTCCGACGATCGAGTTCCGCGTGTGCGACGCCGCCACGCTGGTCGAGGAGACGCTGTGCATCGCGGCGCTGACCCAGGCGATCTGCGCGAAGCTTCTGGTGCTGCGCGATCGCAACATCGGATTCCGCCGCTACGCGCCACAGCTGATCCAGGAGAACAAGTGGCGCGCCATGCGCGGCGGGATGAGCGCGAACCTGATCGACTTCGGCAAGTCGACGGAGGTCCCGATGCGCGACCTGGCGGTCGAGCTCCTCGAGTTCATCGACGATGTCGTCGACACGCTCGGCTCGCGACGCGAGGTGACGTATCTCGAGAAGATCGCGCGCGAGGGGACCAGCGCGGACCGCCAGCTCGCGACGTTTGCGGCGACCGGGCATCTGCACAGCGTGGTCGACCAGGTCGCGGGGGAGACCATCACCGGCGTGCCCGTGCTCAACCTGTGACGACCGTCACGCAGGCGGTCGAGGCGCTCGTTCGAAAGACGGTCGACCTCAGCGACGAACACATGGGCCGCGAGTGGAAATGGGGCGTGTACGACGAGGAGGGACTTCGATTCGCGCTGCTCATGACGCACCACGAGCTGCGCGATCTCGCCGTGCGCCTCGCTGCGAAGCGACCGGCACCGACGCAAGCCTCGGCGATCCTCGCGCAGTACCACCAGGCGTACCGCGATCTGACCGGCGCGCTTGCGTCGGTGCGGACCGAGGACCTGGACCCTGCGCCCGCCGCGGGCGAGTGGCCGGTCCGTGAAGTGGCCAAGCACGCGCTCGGGGCGGAATACGGCTTCCTGATGATCAGCCGGTTCGGCCTCGACCGCCGGCGTGCGGGGAAGACGGAGGAGCCGCCGGAGGCGGAGTTCGACGCATACAAGGTCCCCTTCGTCGCCGAGCGCAAGGCCGCGGTCGATGGTTTGTCGAGCGCGACGGTCGAGCAGCTGCGCGACGCGTTCGCGACGGCCCACCTGCGGAATCTGCGCGAGCTCGGCGATATCAGTGATGATGAGATCGAGGCGCCGGTGTGGTTCTGGGACGGTGCAATGCCCCTTCGCTTCCGCCTGCACCGCTTCGAGGAGCACCTGCGGCAGCACACGATCCAACTGGACAAGACGCTCACGGGCATCGGCCGGCCGGCGGCCGAGGCGCACCGCCTGGTGCGCAACGTGTACAACGCGCTCGCCGACGTTGAGAGCGCGCCCGAGCCGGCCGAGGAGCTTCGCGCGTCGGTGGCCAGGACGATCTCCGATCGCGCTGCAGCGATCGCCACATGAGCCGGCCCGAGCCCGCCCTTCGCATACCATTCGGAGCGCGCAAACGGAGGGTGGAAGTGACAACGCGATTTACCGCACTGCTCGCTATCGGAACGCTCGTGATCGCCGCATGCGGTGCGGCGGCACCGGCCGCATCGTCGCCCACGACGGCCGCATCGTCGCCCACGACGGCCGCGAATACGGCCAAGGCCGAGGGGGCGGCGACCACAAATCTCGGCGACGGCAAGATCACCGCGCTCCCAGCGGGCACTCTGTACGTCCAGTACCTCGATGTCCCGCAGGCTGCCAGCGCGCCGATCACCCACGCGCACATCGCCGGGTTCGTCTATGCGGCCGAAGGCACGCACAAGCTTGCGATACAGGACGGCGCGACGACCGACCTGAAGGCGGGCGAGGCCGCATTCGTGCCGGCCAACGTTGCCCACACCCATAGCAATCCAGGCTCCTCCGACAATCGTTGGTATTTCGTGAGCATCCGTCCAAATACGGCGCGCACGGCTTCTCCCACGTTCCCGGGCCAGAAGGAGGCCTTCGCGACCGCTGACCTGGCGGCGCTCCCGGCGGGCGCGTATTCCCTCGGGCTACGCGCGGTCACGGTGCAGCCGAATGGCCGGACGGCCGCGCACAAGCACGGCGGGCTCGAGACGATCGTCGTCCTCGACGGCAGCGTCGAGGTCCGCGTCCAGGGCGCCGCGGCGAAGACGCTCAAGAAGGGCGAAGGGATGTCCATCGATGCTGACACCGCCCTGCAGGCCTGGAACAAGGGCACCGTGCCCGCGAAGTTCCTCGCCTTCTTCGTCACGGCTGACGGAAAGACCTTCTCGACGGATGTGGAAACGAGCCCGTAGCCGCGGTTCCCGGCTGTCTAGGGCCCCTCGCCCTTCGCGAGCTCGAGCGCGACCGCGGTGACGACGTCGCCGGCGCGCTGCAGATGGCGCTGGTCGACCTTGTCGATCGTGTCGGCCGTCGTGTGGAGGATGTAGTCGCTCCACAGGATCAAGGTCGATGGCACGCCGCGCTTGGAGAAGCTCTGCTGATCGCTGCCGCCGCCGCTCACACCGCGGAACGGCACGTTGTTGCGCTGCGCGGCCGCTCCGACGCGGTCCTGCAGCGCCTTCGACTCGCCCGACGCTTCAAGTGTGTCACCGCAGCAGCCGATCACGTCGAGGTTGAGCATCGCGACCAGGCTCTCGAGACG
>JANMWW010000370.1:0-10572 GCA_031394155.1 Chloroflexota bacterium
CGCGCCGCGGCGTCGAGCCGCGAGCGCGGCCGGACCGCCGAGAGCCTTCCGAGCGGAATGCCGATCGCGACCGCGATCAGCGTCGCCGCTGCCGCCAGCTCCAGCGTAGCCGGCAGCCGCTCCGTGATCTCAACGAGGACCGGCCGTCCGGTCCGGATCGAGTACCCCGCGTCGCCGTGCAAGAGGGAGGTCAGCCAGGTCCAGTACTGCACCAGCAGCGGCTGATCGAGGCCGAAGTACGCGCGCAGGCTCGCCAGCTGTTCGGGCGTGAGAACGGTGGACGTCCCGAGGCGGGCCGCGATGGCATCTCCCGGGATGAGTCGGATGAAGAGGAACGTGAGCACGGAGACCCCCACGAGCGTGGGGATCGCGCCAAGCAGCCGCTGCGCAAGGTAGCGACCCATGCGTCAGCCGATCGCGAGGCTCTCCGTCCCTATTTGTCGAGCCAGGTCTGCCGCAGGTAGATCACCGAGCCGGTGGGAAGGTGGATGAAGCCCTTTGTGGTGGGTAGCGTCGCGTTGTAGTCGCGGCCGACGAAGAGCCAGATGAACGGGACACCATTCACGAGCTCCTTCTGCGCTGTCGTGTAGAGGTCCTTGCGCTTTGCGACGTCGGTCGTCGCGCGAGCGGTCTTGATCGCGTCGCTGGAGACGGTGTTCTGGTAGCTCGTGACGAAGTTCAGGTTGCCGTCATTCGTGAAGTAGCGGTAGACGTAGAAGTCCGGGTCGGGGCCTCCGCCATTGAGGCCTGGCGCCATGTCGAAGTCCGCCTTCAGCCAGCGATCCACCCACTGCGTGAACTCGAGCGTCTCGATCTTCATCGTGACGCCGATCTCGGCGAGCTGCTGCTGCACGAGCTGGGCGATGTCCTTCGCGTACGCCGGCTCCGTCGTTTGGGTCAGCATCGTGAATGAGACCGGTCCCACGTTGGCTTCCTGGAGCAGCTGCTTGGCCTTCGCGACGTCGCGCGTGTAGAGCGGGTACTGCGAGGTCGGCAGCGCATAGTTGGCAAGCGCGGGAGCGATCGGGCCGGTGACCTCGCCCTCGCCGAATGCGACCGCATCGATGATGGCCTTCCGGTCGATGGCGTAGGCGATCGCCTGGCGCACCTTGAGGTTGTCGAGCGGCTTGCGCTTGGTGTTCACGAAGAGGAGGTTGTAGCTGAGGCTCGGCTTCGCGGAGAGCGTGACGCCGCTCTCGGCGCGCAGGGTCCGCGCGACGTTGGCGTTCGTGATGATCGCCATGTCGGCGGCCTTCGTGCGGAGCGCGGCGGTGAGGCCTGACTCGTCCGGGACGACATTGATCCGGATGCCGTCGAGGTACGGCTGACCGGAGACGTAGTAGTCCTTGTTCGCTTCGAAACGCATGAAGTTGTCCGGGACCCACTCGGCCAGCTTGAACGGGCCGCTCCCGATGGCGGTCTCCTTCTTCGACAGGTCGGCGTTGGCCTCGCCGATCTTCTTCGAGACGATGCCGGTGTTCGGGTGAGCCATGAACGCGATGAGCGGCGCGTTCGGATTCTTGAGGTTGAACACCACGGTCGTGGCGTCCGGTGCGGTGATCGTGTCGACGTCGGTGAAGAACGAGCGCGCGACCGCCGCCGTTTTCGTGTCGATGATGCGGTCGAAGGTGTATTTCACATCAGCGCTGGTGAGGGGATCGCCGTTGTGGAACTTCACACCGCTGCGGATCTTCACGGTCACGGTCTTTCCGTCGGACGACACCGTCGGCGCGGACTCAGCGAGGTCGGGCTGCACGCCGAGCGCGTCGTCAAGGCGCATGAGGTAGCTATAGACGAGCTCGAACACGCGCGCCGAGGTGAACGCGGGCACTTTGTGCGGATCGAGGTTGGTGACCTCGCCGGCTCGCGCGAGGACGAGCGTTCCGCCCTTCTTTGGCTGACTGCTGGGCTGGGTACCGGTCGGCGACTGCGTGGCGGGTGCAGTTGGGGCACAAGCCCCCATCACCACCGCACCGATCAGGATCGCTGCCGCGAAGATGCGGGTCATCGCAGACACCTCCAGTCGCCGTGTTCGCACAGTATCCGCCGGCCGCTCACGCTTCGCTCCTCTTCATCCGAGTGGCCTCGACCGAGAGCAGCAGGCAATCGTCGGGCACGATGGCGCGATGTCGCTCGCCCGCGGCGACCATGATCGCCTCCCCCGGTCCCGCCGAGAGAGGCCCATCGTCGAACTCGACGACAAGCGTGCCTTCGAGGACCAGAAGGAATTCGTCGCTCGTCTGACGATGCCAGCGTCCGTCCAGGCGACCCGTGCCGGCGTGCAGCACGGACGCGCCGTTCACCGTGCCGAGCTCCGTGTTGATCCACGAGGGTGGCGCGCGCAGCGGTGCTGGATCGGACGACAGAGCGTCGCGCAGCCCGATCTTCCTGCCCACCTAGCCCCGCCGCAGCTGCTTCGGCGCCTTGCGGCGCTTCCTTCCTCGCTCGAACACCCGCTCGCCGAGGAATAGGAGCGCCAGCACGGCGAGGAGCGCTAGGGCTCCGATGAAAGGCAGCATCCACTGTTGAAACTAGACTTTACGGGTATGCGACGCATCTACCTCGACCACGCCGCGACCACGCCCGTCGATCCCGAGGTCGCCGCGGCGATGCTTCGGGTGCTCACCGACGTGCCGGGCAACGCGTCGAGCATCTACGCCGAAGGGCAGGCCGCGCGCGCCCTTGTCGACCAGGCACGCGAGCAGGTCGCGGCCGCCATCGGGGCGACGCCGGAGGAGATCGTGTTCACGAGCGGCGGGACCGAGGCGGACAACCTGGCGCTCCGCGGCGCGCTGAAGGCGAGCCGTGGCGAGCGCGATGGCCTGGTGACCGCGGCGACCGAGCACCATGCCGTCCTGGATACGGCGCGCGATCTGGCGGAACACGCGCACGTGCGGCTCACGGTCGTCGACGTCGACGCGGTCGGACGCGTCGCGCCGGAAAGGATCGCCGCTGCGATCGACGACCGCACATCGCTGGTGTCCGTGATGCACGCGAATAACGAGATCGGGACGCTGCAGCCGATCGCCGAGATCGGCGCGATCTGTCGCGAGCGCGGCGTGACCTTCCACAGCGATGCCGTACAGACCGTTGGGGCATTGGACTTGGATGTCCGAAGGATCCCCGTCGATCTTGTGTCGCTCAACGCTCACAAGTTCTACGGGCCGAAGGGCGTCGGCGCGCTGTACGTCCGCAAGGGAACGCGCATCGCGACGCTGCAGACCGGCGGCGGACAGGAGAAGGGCCGGCGCACCGGGACGGAGAACGTCGCGGGCATCGTTGGGCTCGGTCTTGCCGTGCGCATCGCCGTCGAGCGGCGTGCCGTGGAGTCGGCGCGCCAGGCGAAGCTCCGCGATCGCGTGATCGCAGAGGTGCCGCGCAGGGTCCCCGAGGCGACGCTGACCGGTCACCGCACCGAGCGGCTGCCGAACAACGCGTCCTTCGTCTTCCGCGGCGCGGATGGTGCGTCGCTGGTGATGGCGCTTGATATGGCGGGCTTCGCGGTCTCCAGCGGGTCCGCCTGCACGTCAGGCGACACGGAGCCGTCGCATGTGATCCTCGCGCTGGGCATCGACCGCGAGGCTGCGAAAGGCTCGCTTCGGGTCACGGTGGGCCGATCGACGACCGAAGCGGACGTGGACGCATTCCTCGCGGCGCTGCCGGGCATCGTCTCGCGCGTTCGTGGCGCCGCAGCGGTGAGCGCGTGAGCAAAGTCTTCGTGGCGATGAGCGGCGGTGTGGACTCGTCCGTTGCGGCTGCGCTCCTCGCCGAGCGTGGGGACGAGGTCGTCGGCGTCTGGATGCGTCTGGTCCCGTCCGGCGGCGAGGCAGATGCGCCACGTTGTTGTGGCACCGATCAGGCGGGGGAGGATGCTCGCCGCGCGGCGGCTGTTCTGGGGATCCCGTTCTACGCGCTGGACTACGCCGACGTGTTCGGAAAGAACGTCGTCGAACGCTTCGTGGCGTCGTATGCGATGGGCGAGACGCCGAATCCGTGCGTCTCGTGCAATCACCACGTGAAGTTCGAGGCGCTGATGCGCGACGTCGTCGCGAAGTTCGGAGCCGATCGTCTCGCGACGGGGCATTACGCACGCGTCTCGCACGAGAACGGTCATCGGCTGCTGCGGGCGCGCGACGCCGCGAAGGATCAGTCCTACGCGCTGTACATGCTCGGCCAGCGCGAGCTCAGCCAGCTCGAGATGCCGATCGGCGATCTCGCGGACAAGTCGGAGACGCGCGCCATCGCCGCGCGCTTCGGGCTCGCAACGGCGACGAAGCCGGACAGCATGGACATCTGCTTCATCGGCGGCGATTACCGCGACTTCGTGCGGTCTCGCGCGCCGGAGGCGTTCGTCGCGGGTCCAGTCGAGCGCCTGGACGGCGTGGTCGTCGGCGAGCACGGCGGGATCGGCACGCTGACCGTCGGCCAGCGGACGGGCACGGGCGTCGCAACCGGCGAGC
Source organism: Chloroflexota bacterium (assembly GCA_031394155.1). Taxonomy (GTDB): domain Bacteria; phylum Chloroflexota; class Limnocylindria; order P2-11E; family P2-11E; genus CF-39. Next base: position 4,461 of record JANMWW010000370.1, read on the forward strand.
GCCTGTACGTGCTGCGCCTCGAGCCTGATCGGCGAGCGGCGATCGTCGGGACGCGCGACGAGGTCACCGCGACCTCGTACGAGCTGCGCGATGTCCGCTTCACGCAGGACCGCCCGACCACGTCGCGTTTCCGCACGGATGCGGTGCTCCGGTATCGCGGCACGCCGCTCGCAGGGTGGGTGAGCGTGCTTGATGACAGCGCCACACTCGAGCTCGACGCGCCCGCGCTCGTCGCGCCCGGCCAGGCCGCGGTGTTGTATGACGGTGACGAGGTCATCGGCGGAGGCATCGTCGCCCGGATCAGCGCCACCTAGACATGCGGGCGCTCTTTCGGATCGCGGCGATCGCCGTCGCGGGTGCCGCGCTCTATTACGCCGGCCTGCTGAACAGCATCGTCATCCAACGGCCCGAGCGACCGGGCGCGATCGCGGTCGTCCTGGCGATCGGCGCGGCGCTCATCGTCGTCGCCGCATCGCTCCGCGGGACCGGCGAGGGCGACGCGCTCACGCCGGCACGACACACGCGTCTTCACCGCGTGACGTGGCTGTTCGTGTGTGCGATGGCCACCGTGTCGCTCGCCTGGATCGTGTCGATGCCGCGGCAGCATTCGGATGATTGGACGCCCTATCACAACGACGCGATCGCGCTGAACGATTGCGCGGCGAGGCTGCTCCTCGCCCGACGCGACCCGTACGCGACGCTGAACATCTTCAACTGTTACGGCAGCCTCGGCATCGGTGCCGATCGCACGACGCCCCTGCGTCGCGGCACGTTCGCCGACATCACGATCTATCCGACCGACGACCAGCTCGATCAGACCTGGGCGCTGCGGGAACAGAGCGGCGGCAACGTCGAGTTCGTGACGCGCCCGAGCTACCCGGCGCTGTCGTTCCTGGTGCTCGTGCCCTTCGTCGCGCTGGGCATCGACACGAACTACTTGTACCTCGCGTGCCTCCTCGCCGCGATTGCGATCATCGTGTGGCGCGCATCCGAGACGATGCGTCCATTCGTGCTCACCGGTCTGCTCGGTGCCTCGTGCCTCGCCGCGTTCACCGTCGGTGGGAGCGCGGACCTGTTGTACGCGCTGCCGCTGGTGGTGGCCTGGATCTGGCGCGATCGCCTGGGCGGCGCGATCGCCTTCGGTTTGGCCGTCGCGATCAAGCAGATCGCATGGTTCGTGGCGCCGTTCTATCTGATCGCCGTGATCGGCACCTCCGGATGGCGCGCCGCGGTCCGTCACGCCATGATCGCGTCGGCGATCTTCGCCGTGACGAATCTCCCGTTCATCGCCTGGCACCCGGCCGACTGGATCGCCGGCGTGCTCACCCCGGTCGTCGAGCCGATGTTCCCGCGCGGCTCGGGGATCGTCTTCCTCGGTACCAATGGTGGACTTCCGCTGCTCTCATCGAACGCGTACCTCGCGCTCGAGGGCATCGCCATGCTCGCATGTCTTGCGATCGCCTGGCGCGCCCGCCGAACGAGTCCGGAGATCGGCATCGCGCTCGCGCTGATCCCGCTGTTCTTCGCGTGGCGCAGCCTCTTCTCCTATTTCTTCCTGATCCCTCTCTTCGCCTTCGCGGGCCTCGTGCGCATGCCCTTCGGCGAGTTGTCGGTGCAACACGCGCGGGAGGTCGGAGCGCTCACGATCTTCGCGTTGCCGGCGAAGTTGCGTGCCCTCGCCCGCTCAGAACGCGCCGCCTGATGCCCCCCGCCTTGGTGCCTCTGGCGCTCGTGGCGCTCGGCATCCCGGCCGCCCTTCGAGCGGCGGTCGGGCGTCCGCGTTCTCTGAGCCGCGCTTGGTTGCTTGCGCTCGCCGCCGTGGCGATCGCGCAAGCCGCCGGCGAGCTGACCGGTTCGCGTCTGGGCATGCTGGGCGACGCCCAGGTGCTGTTCGCGGCCGCAGGCGCGCTCCTTGCTTCTCTTGGATTATCGGTCGCCGAGGGCGATACGAAGCGGTAGGGTCAATAGCGACCGCTCCATCCTGACAGGGCTGATAAGGCTTCGGATGGCGCGGCGCTCGCAAAAGGAGGCAACCATGGGCTTCTTGATCGGTCTTCTCACAGGGGCGGTCGCTGTGCTTCTCTACGCGCCGAAGCCCGGCGATGTCACGCGCGAAGAGCTCAAGGCGCGCGGCGAGGAGCTGCAGCGTCGTGCTGACGAGCTGCAGCGAGTCGCACAGGACCTGACCTCGCAGGCGAAGGTCAAAGGCCGCGAGCTCGCCGACGAGGCGAAGAAGCAATGGGAGACCGTCGGCAAGCGACCCGGCGGGACCTCGGGGCCGTCCGGCACACAGTCGTAGTTCTGTAGACTTTCCCTACGTAGGCAGAGGGGAACGCGGGGAGTGACCCTGGTGGTCGCCCCGCGTTTTTCTATATAAGGAGCCGGCCCTGGATTCTTCGACGATCCGCGAGCGTTTCATCAAATTCTTCGAAGAGAAGGGGCATGTGCGCCTGCCCAGCGCGCCGCTCGTCTTGAAGGACGACCCGAGCGTCCTCTTCACCAGCGCGGGCATGCAGCCGCTCGTGCCCTACTTCCTCGGCCGCAAGCAGCCGCCGGCGAAGCGGATCGTCACGATCCAGAAGGTCTTCCGATCGACCGACATCGAGGAGGTCGGCAAGGACGGCTATCACCAGACCTTCTTCGAGATGCTCGGCAACTTCGGCATCGGCGACTACTGGAAGAAGGAAGCGATCGAGTGGGGTTGGGAGCTGCTCACGAAGCAGTTCGGCTTCGATCCGACGAAGCTCGTCGCGACGATCTACTTCGACGATGAGGAGGCGTTCGAAGTCTGGACCAAGGAGCTCAAGCTGCTTCCGCCCGAGAAAGTCTTCCGTCTCGGTAACCTCGCAGCGGGAGACGACACGAACTTCTGGTCACCTGGACCGACGGGCCTCTGCGGCCCGTGCAGCGAGGTCTTCGTCGATCGGGGGCCGCAGCCGGGCGTCGCGCCGCACACGTGCGACCCGGGTGAGAACTGCGGTCGGTACCTCGAGATCTGGAACTTCGTGTTCCAGCAGTACGACCGCAAGCAAGATGGCACCTTGGTACCGCTCGCGAAGCGGAACATCGACACCGGCGCGGGACTCGAGCGTATGGCGCAGGTGCTCCAGGGTGTGCCGGGCGATGCCTACAAGACCGACCTGTTCCAGCCGCTGATCAAGAAGATCGAGTCACTCTCCGGCAAGACGTATGGCGCGGATACGGAGACGACGATGTCCATGCGAATCGTCGCGGAGCACACGCGCGCGGCGACCTTCTTCATCGCCGATGGCATCGTGCCGTCGAACGAGTGGCGCGGCTACGTGCTGCGCCGCCTCATCCGTCGCGCGGCGCTCCACGGGCGGCAGCTCGGCATCAAGACCGGCTTCCTGCCGGTACTCGCAACGGAGGTCGTGAAGATGATGCAGCGCCATCACCACGAGCTCACCGCGGCGCGCGACCGCATTTCCGAGCTCATGGCCGAAGAGGAGGCCAAGTTCGAGCGCACCCTCGCGAACGGCCTCGCGATGCTCACGGAAGCGATCGATCGCGCGAAGGCGCATGGCCAGACCGTCATCGACGGTGACACGACGTTCCGCCTCTACGACACCTTCGGCTTCCCGGTCGAGCTGACCAGGGAGATCGCGTCAGGCGCAAGCATGACGATCGACGAAGGCCGGTATCGTGATCAGCTCGAAGCGCAGCGGAGCCGCAGCCGCGCGAGCGCGAAGTTCACGCAGGACGCGATGAGGTTCGGCCAGTTCTACGCGATGCTCAAGGAGACCGAGGGCATCCGGACCGAGTTCCGCGGCTACACCGACCTGGCGACCGACGCCACGATCACGTCGCTCGTCCTGAACGGCGAGCGTGTCGAGGTCGCGCAGGAAGGCAGCGACGTCGAGCTCGTTCTCGACAAGACGCCGTTCTATCCGGAGGGTGGGGGCCAGGTGGGCGATCGCGGCACGATCACGACCGACGAGGGCCGTGCGCTCGTCGCCGATACGCAGACCGCCGCGCCCGGCGTGATCGTGATGAGCGCGAAGGTCGTCGACGGCGTGCTCCGCCTGCGTGCGCCGGCGAAAGCCGCAGTGGACGAAGACCTGCGGCGCGACACGATGCGCAACCACACCGCGACGCACCTCATGCACGCGACGCTGCGCCGCATGTTCGGCGAGGACGTGCATCAGGCCGGCTCGCTGGTGCACGCGCCGAACCTTCGCTTCGACTTCACCTTTGGCCGCGGGCTGACGTTGCAGGAGCTGCAGCGTGTGGAAGACGAGGTCAACCGCGCCATCTTGGGGAACGCCGATGTCCATTCGCGCACGATGCCCCTTCAGGAAGCGCTCGCGTCGGGCGCTATGGCGCTGTTCGGCGAGAAGTACGACGACCAGGTGCGCGTCGTTGAAGCAGCGTACAGCCGCGAGCTCTGCGGCGGGACGCACTGCCACTGCACAGGTGACATCGGTCTCTTCCTGATCACCAAGGAGGAGAGCATCGGCGCGGGCATCCGGCGCATCGAGGCCGTGACCGGGCTCGGCGCGCTTCGCGAGGTTCGCGAGACGCGCGAGCGCCTGGGCCGTGCCGCGACGACGCTGCGGGTGCCACCGGCGCGCGTCGCCGAGGCGGTGGTCCAGCTTCACGAGTCGCGCGAGCGCCTGCAGCACGATCTCGACGCAAAGCAGAAGTCGGGGATCGACGCCGCCGCGTTGACGCTCCTTGCGAAGGCCGAGAGCATCGGCACGGCGAAGCTCATCGCCGAGAACGTGGGCGACGGGGACGTCCCGCATCTGCGAGCGCTCGCCGACAAGATCAAGGCGGGGATCGGGACGGGCGTGATCGTCCTCGGCGGCGTGCGCGGAGGCAATCCCTCGCTCGTGATCTTCGTGACGAAGGATCTGGTGAAGGAGATCGACGCCGACCAGCTGGTGAAGCAGATCGCGCCGATCATCGAAGGCAGGGGCGGCGGACGGCCCGACAGCGCTTCGGCGGGAGGGAAGGAGCCGTCACGTCTTGCGGATGCGATCGACGCGGCACGGTCCGCGGTCCGCGAGCGTTTGAACGGGGGACGTGACCGCACCTAGGCCTGCCCCCCACCCGCGCGACGCCCGGCCGTCGGCTCCTCGGGGGCCGGCGGTGGCTGGCGTCGAAGTCAGCGCCGGGGCGATACGCGTGATCGTCGGGCGGCGCGAGGACTCGCGTCTCCGGGTCGTTGGCAAAGGCGAGAGCGCGCTCCCCGACGGGGTGGTGAACGGAGGCCTGGTCGCCGACCGGTTCGCGGCGGCGGAGGCGCTCCGGGCCGCGTTCGCGATGGCCGAGCACGCGCAGCGCGCCGAACGTGTCACTGTTGCGATCGACAGCGACGACATGCGTACCTATCACGGCTTCACGGCCTTCGAGCGCGAGGACTCGCGATCCGCCGTCGCGCCGGGGGAGGAGTCGCGCGCGGTGCGCGAGGCAGCGGGCATCGCGGCGCAGCGAGCCTCGGCCGCGACGGAGGAGGACGCAGCACTTCGTGGCGTCGCCACGGCGCAGCTGCATGAGGATGTCGCCGCCCGTGCCCTCGACGGCCGCGGCCTGAGCTCGCTCGTCGGACACCGCGGTCGGCTGGTCGAGGTCTGGACTGACGTGACCGTCGCCTCGCTCGTGGTGACTGGAGCGGCCACTGCGACGCTCGAGGCCGCGCGCCGGCGCGGCAGCGTGGTGTCCGGTGCGTACGCGCTCGGCCGGCTCCTCGCGGCATCGGGCGTGAGCGACGCCGGCGTCGTGCGGCTCGGCCCGGATGCGACGTCGATCGCCGTGTTGCGCGAGGGCCGGATGGCGGCGACGCGCGTGTTCGCGCTCGGGCGAACGGCACTGGCCGCGCGCGCCGGCCGGTCGGGGGACGACGCGCGCGTCTGGGCCGACTGCGTCGTCGCATCGCTGCGAGGACTCGACGGTCCGCCTCCCGGGCGATGGATCTTCGTCGGCGTTCCCGAGGCACTGCTCGCGCTGCCCCAGGCGCTGGGAGATGTCGTGCGCCAGATCCGCGGCGACGACGTGGACAACGCGCCGCTTTCGTTCGCGCTCGCGTCGCGACTCTACGGCGAAGGCCAGCGCCCGGACGTTCTGTCCGCGGTCGGCGCGGCCGCCATCG
>JANMWW010000371.1:0-1633 GCA_031394155.1 Chloroflexota bacterium
GATCGCGACGGCGCCGGAGCCCGCGTGGAAGTACGCCAGGATCGGGTCGTTCGGGGCGATGTCGATCGGCGGCGTCTCGAGCGCCCGAGCGCGCGCTGCCGGGGCACGCGTGGCGGGTGCCGACGCCTCGTCGCTTCGGCCGAGGGCCCGCCGGAACGTCCTGGTGAGCGAGATCATCGTGCCTCCTTTGTAGTCGGGACCCGTCCGTTAATCGTTACGGTGGACCTTCCTTACCGTCGCGACTCCCGGAGCCATAGGCTCACGTGCGCGGGCCGGAGCGTATCCCCGACGACTCCGACCAGGTCGGCGCGCACATCGTCGAGGTCGACCTGGTCGCGCAGGCGCACGCCGAACGCGTCGAGCGTGTGGGCGGCGTCGTAGCGGGAGCGGTAGAAGCGCCGGTCGACGGCCGCTTGGATCCGCCGGCGCACCGGCGCGAAGAGCGCGACGACGGCGAGCGTCGAGAGCGCCACGGCTACCTCGCTCCCGCCGGTGAGCGGACGCAGGATCGCCTGAAGCACCACGACGGCAGCGAAGTACGTTGCCGCGAGGGTCACGGTGAGCGCGCCGTACACGAGGGTGCGGTTGATAAGGACGTCGATCTCGTAGAGGCGATAGCGGAGGATCGCTACCGCTGCGCCGATCGGCAGCGCGATCAATGCAAGCAGGTAGGGGACGCCGCCGAACATCGCCCCGGGTATCGGTGCGCCGGGATCGAGCGCGCGCAGCGGCGAGAAGAAGGCGATGGCCGTGCCGACCGCCACGAGCGCGAACACCACCGCGGCGTAGGCAAACCACTTCATCTGCTGGCGCTCGACACCTCTAGCGCGACGGAGGCGAACGACCAGCGAGATCGCTCCGAGGACGAGCAGCGCCAGGACCGAGATACCACTCGTGCCCCGGCCAAGGGCGTACAGACGATCGGCGACGTCGGCGCTGAAAAGCGCATCGAAGAGCGGGAAACGCATGGCAGTCGGAGGCATCGCCGATCCCGAGGTCACGAGCCCGACAACGATCGTGAACGCGGCGAGGACGAGGCCGGGGGCGATCGAACGGGAGAGGATCCGGCCGTTCGGGAAAATGAAGAGGAGCAGACCGAGCGCGCCGAACGAGACGACCCAGAGGTTGCGCAGGGGGGACATCAGCCAGGGATCGAGCAGCCAGGCCGGCAGCGCCGACCCGCTCGGCGCGGCCGCGTATTCGACGGCCGCTGACGCCAGCCCCTGCACCTGGGCGACGAAGCCCATGACACAGAACAGCCAGCCGACGTGGTGCTCCGGCCGGCGCGCGGCGATGACCGCTCCGATCGCCACGTACATAAGGAAGGCGATCTGCACGACGCTGGAGCCGGCCGCAGATCCGCCTTCTCCATCGAGCGGGACCCGGCTCACCGATGCGATCCAGGCCGTCGCGAGGTACACGAGGAGCGCTACGGAAAAGAGAAGTCCAGGCAGAACGACCCGCCTGACCCGAAGCGTCATGCCCGGCCCCTCCACTTTCATCGCCGCCCCTCCCGCAGCCACAGGCTGGAGTGGGTCGGGCTGAGTGTTGCGCCGACGGCATCGAGCAGCTCACCGCGGACGGAGTCCAGGTCGACTTCATCGCGCAGTCGCACGCTGAACGCGTCGAGCGT
>JANMWW010000396.1:0-2066 GCA_031394155.1 Chloroflexota bacterium
CGGCCGTACGCGTACCTCGCGGCGCGGCGCCGCTCGCCGTATCTCGGCGGCCACGCGCATGAGGGCAGCGAGCATGCGCGCGCGGTAGCGGGTCCGGTCGGCGACAAGCCGTACCTCGTCGTCTATCCGATGACCAAGAAACGCTCGTGGTACGCCCTGCCGCACGAGGAGCGCTCGCGGATCATGGGTGCGCACTTCGCGGTCGGGCACCGTTACCCCGACGTCCGCATCCACACCGGATACAGCTTCGGCATCGATGACCAGGAGTTCGTCGTCGCGTTCGAGGTCCCGGACATCCGTACCTTCGTCGCCCTCGTTGCCGATCTGCGCGAGACGGAATCGTCCGCCTACACCGAGCGCGAGACGCCGATCTTCGTAGGCGCCGCGATGACCCTCGAGCGCGCGCTCGATCTGGTGGACGGTGCGGCCGTGGCGGTGCCGCTGTGAGCGCTCCGCTCATGGTGCGCGCGCTGCGGCGCGAGCGCGTCGAGCGCACGCCGGTCTGGTTCATGCGGCAGGCTGGACGCTGCCTGGCCGAGTACCGCGCACTCCGCGAGCGCTACGGCATCCTCGAAAACGCGCGCACGCCCGAGCTCTGCGCGCGCGTGACGAGGATGCCGGTCGAGCGCTTGGGCGTCGATGCCGCCGTTCTCTACGCCGACATCATGCTGCCGCTCGACGGCATGGGCGTGCCGTTCCACATCCAGCCCGACCTCGGTCCGATCGTCGAGCGCCCGGTGCGCACCCCGGCCGACGTCGCATCGCTCCGCGTCATCGATGCTGAGGATGCGACGCCCTATCTGTTCGATGCCATCCGCGCGCTGCGGCGCGACCTCGACCCGCAGACCGCGCTCGTCGGCTTCTGCGGTGCTCCGTTCACGCTTGCCTCGTATCTGATCGAGGGCCGACCGTCGCGCGAGCACGCACGCGCCAAGGCGATGATGCTCGGCGAGCCGGAGGTGTGGGCCCGGCTCATGGACACGCTGGTCGAGGTTCTCGCGGGCTACCTGCGCGCGCAGGTCGACGCGGGCGTCGATGTCGTGCAGGTCTTCGACTCGTGGGCCGGTGTGCTCTCTCCGGCGGATTACGAGCGATCCGTGCTGCCGTGGTCGCGCCGTCTCTTCGCGTCGGTGAGCGGCGTGCCGCGCATCCACTTCGCGACCGGCAATCCGGCGCTGCTCGGCCTCCTGTCGTCGGTGGATTGCGAGGCCGTGAGCGTCGACTGGCGACTTCCGCTCGACGAGGCCTGGGCGCGCATCGGCGATCGGGCGATCCAGGGGAACCTCGATCCCGCCGCCTGCCTCGCGCCGTGGGGCGTGGTCGCCGAACGTGCGGCCGATGTCCTCGCGCGCGCGGGCGACCGCCGCGGGCATGTATTCAATCTCGGACATGGGGTGCTGCCCGAGACGGATGCCGACATCCTGGCTCGGATCGTGGCGCTGGTGCACGAGCGTTCGGCGGTCGCGGTATGACGACGGGCGTTGTGCTCATGACCTATGGCGCGCCGTCGGGTGACGACGATCTGCCGCGCTACCTCGCCGCGGTGCGCGGCGGCCGCGCGGCTTCGGACGAGCTCGTTCGCGAGATGACGCGCCGGTACGCGCTCATCGGCGGATCGCCGCTCATCAGGCTGACGCAGGCGCAGGCCGCGGCGTTGGAGCGCGAGCTCGGCGCGGGCTACGTGGTCGCGGCAGGAATGCGCTTCTCCGCGCCGACGATCTCCGAGTCGGTGGCGCGTCTGGTAGCGCGTGGCGCAAGACACGTGATCGGCATCTGCATGTCGCCCCAGTGGTCGCCACTTCTCATGGGTGGCTACGCGCGTGAGCTCGAGGCCGCGGCCCGCGAGAACGGCGTGCGGTCTGGGATCGCCACGGCGTGGCATCGCGAGGATCTCTTCATCGACGCGATCGTCGAACGGCTGCACGAGGCGCTCGTCGGCCCCCCGGGGGCGTTCGTTGTGCTGACGGCGCACAGCCTTCCAAAGCGCGTCTTCGACGCGGAGCCCGAGTACGTCTCGCAGCTGCGCGCGACGGGCGACCTTGTCGCGGCGCGCGCGGGGCTGGCCG
>JANMWW010000058.1:0-4269 GCA_031394155.1 Chloroflexota bacterium
CGCGCCGTTGGTCGTGTTCCAGCGCCGGCCGTCGTATGTCGCGACCCCGGGGCTCGCGCCCCTGGTCCTCGTGCCCGCCGCGCTTGCCATCGCATTTGGCGCCGAACGCCTGTTCAGCGACCGCGCGCTCCCCGGCGTCGCCGTCGCGGGCGTCGACGTCGGATCGCTGACGCGCGCGGACACACTCGACCGGCTGAACAGCGAGGTTTCCCGTCCGTGGGCCGCGAGCACCGTGATCGCGACATACGACGGCCGGCGCTGGAACACGACCAACGGCGCGCTCGCGGTGCGCCCGGATGTGGCCGCAGCGGCCACGGCCGCGCTGGGATACGGAAAAACTGGCTCGATCGGCGACCGCCTCGGCGCATGGGCCGACGCGCTCCGCGGCGAGGCGCGCGTGCCGCTGACGATGCAGGCTCAAGGCGATGCGCTCGACCGGTGGCTCACCAGCGTGGCTACTGACCTCGACCGCGCCGCGGTCTCCGGCTCGATCGCCGTGAACGCGACCGGCCTCGCCGTCACGGAACCGGTCGTCGGCCGCCAGCTCGATCGTGCCGCGACCGCAGCATCGGTCCTCGCCGCGGAGAGCCTCGCCGACCGTGAGATCGCGCTCTCCGTGCGCGCGGTCTATCCAGCAGTCGACGACAGCGGATTCCGCGATGCGCTGGCCAAAGCGCGCGCCGTGACGACGCCGCTCACCGTGACGGTCGAGGACCGTCACGTGAACGAGGACGCCGCCGGTCTTGCCTCTCTCTTGCGCATCGAGCGTGTCGTCGCGAAGGCCGACGAGCTCAGCTCGGTCCCGGCCAGTGCGATCGTGCCTGCGTTGCGTTACCGCTACGCCGTCTCGGTCGACGACGCACGCGTCACGGAATGGGTCGCCGCGCTCGGCGTCACGCTCGATCGTCCCGCGGTCAGCGCGAAGTACTCGGTGAGCAAGGACAACGTCGTGTCCGTGTTGCCGGGTGTCGCCGGGATCCGTCTCGAGCAGGACAAGATGAAGACGCTGATGCTCGCGGAGCTCCTCACGACCGCAAGCGCCACGCGCGAGCTCGTCGCGCCGTCGGCGGCCGACACGACCGCCTTCTCCACGCAACAGGCGCAGGAGTGGCTGCCGAAGATGACGCGCGCATCGACGTTCACGACGTACTTCCCGGTGAGCAACAGCCGACACGCGAACATCGCGACGGGCTCGCTGCAGTTCGACGGCGTCGTGATCAAGCCCGGCGACACATTCTCGTTCTGGAATCTTCTCGGGGCCGTGACCGTGGCACGCGGATACGCCTACGCCGGCGCGATCATCAATAACCGCTCGGACGAGAACGTGATCGGCGGCGGGCTGTGCCAGGTGTCGACGACGATGTTCAATGCGATCTCCAAGCTCGGCTATCAGATCGACGAGCGACACGCGCACGGGTACCTCATCGAGCGGTACCCACTCGGTCTCGACGCAGCGGTGTTCGATCCGGGCGTCGACTTCCGCTGGACCAACGACACGGCAAGTCCGGTCTTCCTCTACTCATGGGTCTCCGACACGAGTGTCACATTCGATGTGTGGACGCTGCCGACGAATCGGACCGTGACATACAGCGATGCGGTCCAGCGCAATTTCGTTGACGTCCCCGCGGATCAGCCGGCCGACCCCGCGTTCCCCAAGGGTTACGCGATCAAGGGTCGTGACACGATCCGCACGCGCACCGTCGTGGAGAACGGCACGGTCATTCATCAGGACACGTGGTTCAGCCGCTACGCGCCGGTGTGGGGCGGACCCGCGGTCCCTGCGACCACGACGCCGTAGCGCCAGGGCCTTCCAACCGTTGCACCTGACAGCCTGAGACACACCAGCAGAACGGCGTGCGGTGGCCTCCGGACGGTCCCGGCCCCTGCTGGTATCAGCAAATAACGGGCACTCGGGCAAGGCGTTAGACGGCCGTGGTGGGGCGGACCGAGCAGGCAACGCTCGATAGGCTGATCCAGGAAGTCGCCCGTGGCGAGCGGACGCTGCAGGGCATTCACGACCCAAAGCTGCGCGAAGCCGTACGCGTCGCCCTCCGCATGCACGAGGACGCGCCATCTGGTCCGGATGAGTACACGCGGCGACGCATGCGCGCGCGCGTCATGTCCAACCTCCGTCCGCATCGGCCGACGTTGCGCGACAACGCCTGGGCGGCCCTCTGGTATCTCGGCCGGCCCGCGCCGTACATCGTCCGATCGGTCGCGCTCGCGGCGATCCTCGTGTGCACGGGTCTGGGCGCGACGATCACAAGTGCCGAGTCATTGCCCGACGACGTGCTCTATCCCGTGAAGATCGCCGCCGAGAGCCTGCGCCTCGCGCTCGCCGGCGCGCCCGAGGATCGCGCCGCCGTCGAGCTCACGATCGCGGAACATCGTCTGGTGGAAGCGGAGAAGCTCGCCGCGAGCGGACGCAGCTCGGAAGCGCTCGTCGCGTCGGCCGTCTTCTCGCAGCACATCGCATGGGCCGCGCTGGAGCTCGCGCCACAGGCCGACCAGAGCGTCAGTGTGAACGCGCAGCTCGAGCAGAGCTTCAGTGCGCAGCGTGAACGCGCGCAGGCGCTCGCGGCGATCCTGTCACTCGATGCGAGCTCCGCGAAGAGCGCGCACGTGCTTGCCATGATCGCGTCGCCGACGCTCGCGCCAGGGCGCACGCTGGTGGAGCGCATTGCCGAGACCGCGGCATCGATGGCCTTGGATATGGCAGATGCTGCGGACGAGGACATGGCCGAGACGGTGGCCAGCGAGGACGCGACCGATGCGACCGTCGTGAACGCGGCGCCACGTCGGACAGGCGCGCCGATCGCGGGCGCGAACGCGCCTACGGTCGTTAACGCTGCGTCGCGCGCGACTCCGGCGGCCACGCCGCGCGCTACGCCCCGCGCAACGCCGCGCACGCGTGCGTCGGATACCGCGAAGGCAACACGCAGGGCCGCCGAGCAGGCGCGGGCCGCGAACGAGAAGCTGAAGCAGACGCTGAAGGACTTGCGCGAGAAGCAGAGCCAGAAGGACGATCACCAGGACGACGACCGCTAACCTTCTGCACGTGAGCAACGAGCGCCGCGCCGATCTCGTCTACTTCACCGCCATCGCCTTCGGTCTGCTCTTCGTGATCCTTGGCGGACCGCTTGGCCGCAGACTCGAGATGGTCCACTTCAATGATTTCTCAGGCGTCTGGTCCGGCCCGAGCACCTATCTGCTCGGCGTGAGCCCGTGGGATCCGGCGCGCTACTCGGATGTCGCGATCTCGCTCGGGACGAAGACGCCTGACGCGCTCGTGTACGACTACATGCCGTGGGTCATGTTCTTCGTGCTGCCCCTCGCGCTCGTGCCGCTCGAGGTCGCGGGCTGGATCTGGATGCTCATCGGCATCACCGCGGCGACGTTCGCGCTTCGCGCGATGCTGCGCGCGTTCTTTCCGGGAGCGGCGCTCGCGCATGGAGCGCTCGGGCTCGCGCTCTTTGTCGGCCAGCCCGGGTTCCACGCCGTCGTGCTCGGTCAGTGGAGCCTGCTGCTCATGTCGGCCACGGCCGCGGTCGTATTGCTGTTGCGCGCCGGACACTCGCGACTCGCCGCGGTGCCATCGCTCCTGTTCATGGCCAAGCCGCAGATCTTTGTGTTCACGGCGCTCGGTCTGGCGTACGGCGCTGTGCGCAGCCCGATCTTCCGGCGATACGTCATCTTCACCGCGTCGATCGCGATGGTGGTGGTCGCTGTCTCGTGGCTTCTCGTCGGCGATTGGCTCTCACCGTGGCTCGCGGACATCCCCGGCCGCCGCACGCTGCGCTCCGCGGTGCTGCAGTCGGCGCTCAACGAGCTGATCGGTCCGGTCGGACGATGGATCGCCGCGGCGCTGATCCTTGCGGGGGCGTTCCTCGCATCGCGCTTCACACCGGGCAGCCCGGCGTCGCTCGCCGCATGGATCAGCCTCTCGAGCGCGGGCGCGATCTACTCGTGGTCGTACGACCAGGTCCTGCTCTTCGTGCCGATCGTGATCACGGCCGGGCTGCTCGCACGGACGGCGCCGCGGCAGGGCGTCGCGTTCGCGATCGTGTGGAGCCTCGTCTTCATCATCGTGTCCCCGATCTTCTACGCGATCGGTGTCGCGCGGCACGACGAGACGTTCAGCTGTCTCATCCCCGACGCGGCGTTCATCTCGATCGTCGCTCTGCTGTGGAGACAACGACACGGGCAGGCGCTGTCACCGGGACACGACGCAGGCTTAGACGGCCTGCATCTTCCGTTAGTCCCGAGCGA
>JANMWW010000113.1:0-2090 GCA_031394155.1 Chloroflexota bacterium
CTCCCGTGGAGCAGGCCGTTCCCGTCCTCGAGATCGGCGTCGTCCTCCTCGTCGCGGGCCTGGTCGGCGTCGTCGCGCGCCGGCCCGGTATTCCAGCAGGCGTCGGCTATCTCGCGGTCGGCCTCTTCGTCGGCCCGTTCACACCCGGATACGTCGCCGACAAGCATCAGATCGAGGTGCTCGCGGACATCGGCGTGGTCCTGCTGCTGTTCGAGGTCGGCATCGAGCTCGACCTGCGCTCGCTCGCGAAGGAACCGCGCGGGATCCTCCTCGCGGTTCCATTGCAGGTCGCGATCATCACCGCGCTTGGCGCCGCGGTCGTCGTCGCGCTGGGCGGCCCGCTCCTCGGCGGCATCACCCTCGGTCTCGTCGCCGCACTGTCGAGCTCCGTCGTCGTCGTGAACATCACCCGCAGCCGCAAGCGGACGACCGACGCCGCGACGGAGCGTGCCATGGTCGTGTGGGCGATCCTGCAGGACGCGGTCACGCTCGTCGCCGCGACGGCGCTCGCCGTGCTCCTCGCGCCGAGCGGCGAGTCGCCGCTCATCGCGCTGGCGCGTGCCGCCGCGTTCGTCGCGGTCGCGACCGTGGTGCAGGCGTGGCTCGTACCGCGGCTTCTCGCGGCTGTGAAGGATCAGCCCGACTCGTTCCTGATCCTGGCCGTTTCCGCCGCGCTTGCGACCGCGGGCGTCGGCGCGGTCATCTTCTCGGTCCCTGTCGCGCTTGCCGCGTTCGTCGCGGGCGTGCTGTTCTCCATCCGCCCGATCGCGCAGGAGGCGCGTCGCGAGGTGCTGCCGTTCCGCGACCTCTTCGCCGTGATGTTCTTCGTCGCGATCGGGACGCTCGTCGACCCGCGTGCTGTCGCAGCGGAGCCTGGCTGGCTCGTGGTATTCCTCGGCCTGGTTGTGTTGAAGATCGTCGTCGTGGCCGCGCTCGGCGCGCTCTTCGGCGTGCCCTCACGCAAGCTTCAGCTCGGCGTCGGACTCGGTCAGATCGGGGAGTTCAGCTTCGTCGTCCTCGGCCTCGGCGTCGCCGCCGGCGTCGTGAGCGCAGGTCAATCGAGCGCGGCCCTTGCGGCCGCGGCGCTCACGATCGCCGGATCTGCTGTTGGCGCGCGTCTCTTCCCGAGGCGTGCTAGCTGATCACCGACCCATGAATCACGAGCCGTGGGACCAGCATTCCCACCTCTTTGGCGTACCGGTCGTACTCGCCACCGAACTGCTCACGCAGCAGTCGTTCTTCCGCGCGGGCGCGCGCGTAGAAGGCTGGAAACGTGACCAGGAGCGTGCCGAGGATCAGCAACACGTTCCCGGTCGCGAGACATGCGCCGATGAAGTGGATCGCCAATCCCGTGTACACCGGGTGGCGCACCCAGGCGAAGGGACCAGCGCGTACGAGCTGATGGCCGACGTGCACCTCGAGCACGAGGTCATAGTGACGGCCGAGCGTCACGATCGACCACATCGCGATTGCAATTCCGAGCACTGAGAGCGCGGCGCCACACAGTCGCGGTAGCTCGTCGAACACGATGTTTGGTCCCAGGCGGAACGCGACCACGACGTACGGCACCCAGAAGAAATATGGCACGAGCTGGGGCAGCCCTGTCGAGGTGCGCAGGCTCGGTCCGCGCTCGGCGACGGCGCGCCGCCGAGCGAGCTGCGCGAACGTGATGAACACCACGCCGCCCGCGATCAGGATGAGCGAGATGACGCCATCGCTGATCACGCGAGGGCCTCGCGCAGGCGGATCGCCGAGAGGCCATTCGACCCGTCGTCGTCGTGGCGCAGGTACGCGTACACGTCCTTGCCCCCGTTGAGCACGCCGCGCAGCCGCGCCGCCCACGCGTCCACCGACGCGTGGGGATAGCCCTCGCGGGCACGCAGCCGCACGTACGCGAAGGCCGCTGTCTGATCGAGGGTCTCGACGGGCGAAGGCGCCTTCTCCCCCTCCGCGTGCACGAGCGCGACGTTCGCGGTGCGCAGGAACTCGTACACCTCGTCGGTGTACCAGGACGGGTCGCGGACCTCGAGCGCGCAACGCAGATCACGCGGGAGTGCCGCCAGGAAATTGGCGAGCCGATCGTCGTCGCG
>JANMWW010000118.1:0-2645 GCA_031394155.1 Chloroflexota bacterium
CGACCTCATCGAGATGAAGGCCAACTACTGGCCGCTCGACACGCCGGCCGATCCGGAGATCGAGGAGATCCCGGCGGACATGAAAGAAGAGGCCGAGAAGGCCCACGAGGCGATGGTCGAGAAGGTCGTCGAGACAGACGACGCGCTCCTCCACCGCTACCTCGAGGAGCACAAGATCTCCCCGGACGAGCTGCGCGCCGCGCTGCGCGCCGCGACGATCGCCGGCAAGGTCGTACCCGTCCTGTGCGGTGCCGCGCTCCGCAACAAGGGCGTGCAGCCGATGCTCGACGCCGTCGTCCACTACCTGCCGTCCCCGCTTGACGTCCCGCCGGTCGAGGGCATCGACCCCAAGTCCGAGGAGACGCTCGTGCGCCGCCCGCAGGACGACGAGCCGTTCGCCGCGCTCGCGTTCAAGATCGCGACCGACCCATTTGTCGGGAAGCTCGCATTCTTCCGCGTGTACTCGGGCGTCCTGAACGCCGGCGACACGATCTACAACCCGACCAAGGACCGCCGCGAGCGCATCGGCCGCGTGCTGCTCATGCACGCGAACGACCGTGAGGACGTGGCATCGGTCGGCACCGGCGACATCGCCGCCGCCGTCGGTCTGAAGCAGACCTTCACCGGCGACACGCTGTGCGACCCGGCGAGGCCGATCGTCCTCGAGACGATCAAGTTCCCCGAGCCGGTCATCCAGATCGCCGTCGAGCCGAAGACCAAGGCCGACGAAGAGAAGATGTCGCTGGCCCTCGCGCGCCTGGCCGAAGAGGACCCGACCTTCCGCGTGCAGACCGACCAGGAGAGCGCGCAGACGCTCATCTCCGGGATGGGCGAGCTGCACCTCGAGGTCATCGTCGACCGCATGCGTCGGGAGTTCAAAGTGGAGGCGAACGTCGGCCGTCCGCAGGTCGCGTACCGCGAAGCGATCACCCGCAAGGTGAAGGCGCAGGGCCGCTGGGTCAAGCAGTCCGGTGGTAAGGGCCAGTACGGTGACGTCACGGCGGAGTTCGAGCCGCTCGAGCGCGGTGGCGGCTTCGAGTTCGTGTGGGGCATCCGCGGATCGTCCTTGTCAAAGGAGTGGGCCAAGGCCATCGAGCAGGGCATGCGCGAGGCCATGGCCAACGGCGTCATCGCGGGCTACCCGGTGGTCGACCTGAGGGCGACCGTCGTCGATGGCTCGCAGCACGACGTCGACTCGAACGAGATGGCCTTCAAGATCGCCGGCTCGATCGCGCTGCAGGACGCGGTGAAGCGCGCCGGACCGGTCATCGTCGAGCCCGTCATGAAGGTCGAGGTCACGGTGCCCGAGGAGTACATGGGCGACGTCATCGGCGACCTCAACAGCCGCCGCGGTCACATCGGCGGCATGACCGAGCGCGCGAACGCGCGGGTCATCGAGGCGCAGGTGCCGCTTGCGACGATGTTCGGCTACGCGACGGACCTGCGGTCATCGACGCAGGGCCGTGGCTCCTATTCGATGGAGTTCGACCACTACGAAGTGCTGCCGCCGAACATCGCAGCCGAGATCACGAAGAAAAACGCGTAGGACAAAGGGGTAGCAGGGGCTCACGCCTCTGCGAGGAGAAGGTAATGGCAAAGAAGAAGTTCGAGCGCACCAAGCCGCACGTGAACGTTGGCACGATCGGTCACATCGACCACGGCAAGACCACGCTCACCGCGGCGATCACCAAGACGCTCTCGCTCAAGGGTCAGGCCGACTTCCGGGCCTTCGACTCGATCGACAACGCTCCCGAAGAGAAGGAGCGCGGCATCACCATCTCCATCGCCCATGTCGAATATGAAACGGACAAGCGCCACTACGCCCACGTCGACTGCCCCGGGCATGCCGACTACATCAAGAACATGATCACCGGTGCTGCCCAGATGGACGGCGCCATCCTGGTGGTCTCGGCCGCCGATGGCCCAATGCCCCAGACCCGTGAGCACATCCTGCTGGCCCGCCAGGTCGAAGTGCCCCAGATGGTCGTCTTCCTCAACAAGGCCGACCTGGTCGATGACGAGGAGCTCTTGGAGCTGGTCGAGCTGGAGGTCCGTGAGCTCTTGACCAAGTACAAGTACGACGGCGAGAAGACCCCGATCATCCGTGGCTCGGCGCTCAAGGCGCTGGAATCCACCTCCAAGGACCCCGAGGCCCCCGAGTTCAAGGCGATCTTTGACCTGATGAACGCGGTCGACTCATACATCCCGACCCCGGTGCGGGCCAAGGACAAGCCCTTCCTGATGCCGATCGAGGACGTCTTCGCGATCAAGGGCCGCGGCACCGTGGCCACCGGTCGGGTGGAGCGCGGCATCGTCAAGGTCGGCGAAGAGATCGAGATCGTCGGCATCCGCGACGCCAAGAAGAGCGTCGTGACCGGCGTGGAGATGTTCCGCAAGCTCCTGGACCAGGGTGAGGCCGGTGACAACATCGGTCTCTTGCTGCGTGGCCTGGAGCGCGAGGACATCGAGCGCGGCCAGGTCATCGCCAAGCCCGGCTCGGTGAAGCCGCACACCAAGTTCACCGCCGAGACCTACATCCTCTCCAAGGAGGAAGGTGGCCGGCACACCCCCTTCTTCTCGGGCTACCGCCCGCAGTTCTACCTGCGGACCACCGATGTGACCGGTGATCTCAAGCTGCCCGAGGG
>JANMWW010000237.1:0-9151 GCA_031394155.1 Chloroflexota bacterium
TCACCGGCCATGCGCTTGACAGGAGCGTGGCGCGGTTCGGAAACACGTGCCGAAACCAGCCCATGCGTGTGAACGTACTCCCCGGCTCCAAGCCGCAACGCAACGAGGATCGACGTCGGTGTGACATGCTCGGGCCGCTACTCATCTTGACCAGTGGTGCGAGGATTGCGCCTCGTGGACGTCAACGCGGTCGCCGAGTACCTCGCGTTCTCCCCGGTGTTCGCTCCGCTCTCCCAGAAAGAGCGGATCGAGCTCGCGGGGCGGATGCGGGCGCGCCACTTCGCGCGCAACGAAGTCATCTTCCATCGTGACGATCCTGGCGGTCACATCTACCTCCTCGCCAGCGGGACCGTGAAGATCTCCGTCGATGAGGAGAGCGGTCAGGAGGTCGTCATCGCGCTGGCTCGCGGCGGCGACGTCTTCGGTGAGCTCGCGCTCTTCGATGACGCGCGGCGCTCGGCGACGGTGACCGCGCTCACCGAGACGATCGCGTTCACTCTCTCGAGCAAGGACTTCGGCGACGTGGTGAAGAACAACGCCGCCGCGATGTGGGAGCTCCTCGGTCTTCTTGCGTCACGCATACGCCGTAGCACCGGGCACATCGAGGACCTGGTGTTCCTCGACCTGCCGGGGCGCGTCGCGAAGTGCTTGATCGACCAGAACGAGATCCTCGGGCAGAAGGGCGTCGTCGCGCTCACGCAGGAGGACGTCGCGTCGTTCGTTGGCGCGACGCGCGTTGCAGTGAACAGAGTGCTCGTGGATCTCGAACGTCGCGGCGCGCTGAAGCTCGGGCGGGGAAGTATCACCATCGCCGACGCCGACTTGCTAAAGAAAGGGATCAGGTACTAGAAGCGCAGTTAAGACGGGATCGCTGGCGCGTTCAAGACGGAAACGCTGGCGGTTCGTCCCACTTCGCGCACAACGAGAAAGCGACCCTAGGGGGCCGCTTTCTCGTTGTGCGATCGCTCCGTTCGCGTGTACTACTCCTGGATCGTCGGTCCGCTGCCGGCCTCGCCGGGGGTCGCGGCGCCTGAGGCACCCTGGTCGTCGATGACGAGGACGCCGTCGTGGCTCGTGTCGCCCGGCGTGAGAACGTTGCCGAACGTGCCGCTGTTGTCGCCCGAGGTCATCGCGCCGAGCGCGTGAGCCGGCTCGCCCGGGATCACCATTGCGTCGTGGTCGGCATTGCCTCCAGCGGTGAGGATCGGCTCGTTGTCGCCCTGATCGCCACTCGTGAGCGCGCTCGAGCCAACGGAGCTCTGGCCACCGAGCTCGTTCGCGCTCGAGCCTGCGGATCCCTGACCCGCGATCGAGGTCGCGCTGGAACCTGCCGAGCTCTGACCGGTGAGAGCGTTCGCGCTGGAACCAGCCGAGCCCTGGCCGGCGACCGTCGTTGCGCCGGTGTAGCTCGCGCCGAGGTCATTCGACATGACCGGGCGCGCTGCGTCGCCGGTGGCCTGGTCGGACGCCAATGAGAATGCTTTCGACATGCGCAGGTCGACGCCGAGCGTCGAGAGACGGCTCGAGTCGCCGCTGCGGATCGCCGCCGACTCGTCGACCGTGAGATCGAAGCCGCGGAGCGCCGTTCCGGGATCGGTCGAGAGCTGGCGGCGGAACGCGCCGTCACTGATGGCCCGCTGGACGACCTTTGCGAGTGCTTCCTTCGACATGTGTTGGTCTCCTCCCTATTGCCCTTGGTGTTGCGGAGAGATTCGTTCCTCTGGCCTCTTCGTTCGTCTATCTCTGTGGCTCGTCCTCTGTGATCGTGGCGACAGTTCCCCTCCCTATTCCAGCTCTGGCAGGTCGACGGGCTCGCCCCGTGGCTTGCAAACCCCACAGTGGAGCGCGTCCTCCACCACGAGCGCGCGCAGGGACGCATGCTTCGTGCCGCGGAAGACATCGAGCAGGAACGGATGGGTCTTCGCATGGTCGCGGCACGTCCCGCGCCCGCAGAAGCGGCACGCGCCTAGTGCCGTGCGCTCGCATACCCAGCAATCCATCTAGAACATCCGCCCCATCACGCTCCCCCGACCGCCGTTCCAAGCCCGGCGGCGCTCACATAATGCGCTGTTCGCGCCCGGAATTCGCCCATTGTTTCGCCAGACGTCCGGACGAGCCAGGCGAACTCCTCTCGGCCCAGGCTGGCCAGAACCAGGTCCGTGCGCGCCGCGACCGTCGCGGAGCGCGGCCTGCCGAAGAGCAGCGCCATCTCGCCGAACCCTGAACCGGGGCCCAGCGTGCGGACGGCCCGGCCGCCGACGGTCAGCTCGGCCTCGCCGTCGCGAATGATGTAGTAGCGGTCGCCTGGATCGCCCTCACGAAACACGTTTTCACCGGCGCGCACGCGCACCGAGGCCAGCCGCGGCAGGATGCGGCCAAGCTCCGTCGGATCGAGCCCCTTGAAGAACGGCAGCGCCGCCAGCGCCGTGCGCTCGTCGCTCGAAGCGCGGATGCGGGCGGCGATCTCGTAGCGGTCGCGGATCCAGCGCTCGAAATGGCCGCGGTCGAGCGACCACAGCATCGAGTTTTCGGTGGCACGCACCGTGGCGCCGCGCGGCCGCCGGTCCAACAGTGCAAGTTCCCCGAACCCCTCGCCCGGTCCGATGGTGGAGAGCACCGTGCCGTCGGCGCCGATGGCCTCGAGGCGACCCGACCGCACGAGGTAGAAGCGGTCGCCCGGCTCGCCGATCGTGACGACGACCGAGCCTGCATCGGCGCGCTCGTCGACCAGATGCGAGGCGATGGCCATGTAGGCCGGACCGGATAGCCCGACGAGAAATGGCACTCTCGTGAGAACGCGTGCGCGCTCGCGCAGCGCCACCTGACGCGCCTGGCTGCTCCGGGCCGCAGAGGCGCGCGCGGCTGCGCGCAGCCAGCCCGCGACCTGCAGCGCGAGCGCGATGACGAGCGGTCCGACGAACACGATGACCAGCAGCGCGAGGATCGCGGCCCCGGCCGGGCCGGACGCGAGCAGCTCCTTCGCCGCGACGGTCATGCGCGACTGCCACAGGCTGAGCGCGAACGCGATCATCAGCAGCGACGTGACGATCGCGAGCACGCCGTAGATCCCGAGCCCGATCTCCGTCGGCGTCCAGCGCTCGCGCTTGCGCAGCTTGCGGATCACCGACGCGCGGGCGAAGGCCATCGAGCGCTGCCGGAGCATCGGCGTGTCGAGAAGGTCCGTGAGGATGTAATAGCCGTCGAGCTCCAGGATCGGGACGAGATTCAACGCGAACTGGAAGATGAAGAGGCTCGCGGCTTTGAATGCGATCCCCCCGATCACACCGCCATCGGTCGCCGCGACGAACGCGCAGAGCGCCCCCACGAGGAGGCCGCCGATCGGACCAGCGAGCGACACGACGATGCGCGCCTTTCGCGTGCTCATCGCCATGTCCGAGCTGTCGACGTACACGCAGGGGAAGAGGTAGTACACCGCCAGTCCGAGACGTCGCACGCGACGCCCGTAATGCCGGATCGCGAGCGCGTGACCGGCCTCGTGGACCGAGATCGACAGGACCTGGAGCAGGATGAGCGCGAGGAGACCGAGAAGGAACGAGTCATTGATCGTCACGAGCGCGTGGCGGCCCACGCCGACCTCGCCTACCCACATCGCAAGGCCCGTCAGGCACACGACGCCGATCACGACTGCGCCGATCGGCGTGAACGCCAGGCGGCCGCCGAGGCGATACACGGTCTGCACGAAGCGGTCGGCGTTGTTCCAGCGCGCGATGTCCCAGACGATCAGGCGCTTCAGCAAGAGCGCGGCGCGAACCAGCGGATCGCGCTGCGCGCGTTCCCTCGCCAGGCGCTGGTAGACCTGTGGCGTCTCCTCGCCGAAGAACCCGTTCGCGCCGAGCGCCGCTGTGAGACGCGCCAGCCGATCCAGCGCGAAGACGCCTGTCCGCTGCAGCGACTCGATGACGATGTCCTGGACGGTGCGCTGACCATCCATGAGCTCGACCAGCGCGACGTCCGCCGGCTCGAGACGCAGATAACGGCCGGCGCCGCGATCGCCGTGCGGATTCTTGATCACCGTGTACGGGCTGCCGTCCCGCCGACGCAGGTCCGCGCGCTCCACGCTCGCGACGAGGTGGGGGACGAAGGTCGCGTATTGGATCCGCTCGCGCAACGTCTCCCAGATGCCGTCCATCAAACCTTCGCCCGCACGACGCTGAAGGTCTGGAGCGGACGGGCCATGCCCTTGAGTTCGATCTCGCCCATCGGCACCGTCTCGATGCGGTCCTCGATGGCGGCGTTCAAACGCTGGCTGATGAGGATCTGCCCAGCCTCGGCCTTTCCCGACAGGCGCGCTGCGACGATCGTGACGTTCCCAATGGCCGCGTAGTCATAGCGGCCTTCGTAGCCGATGCGCCCGAGCGTCGCGTACCCGACGGAGATACCGACACCGAAGCCGAGCCCGTAGCCCTTCTTCTTCCACGCGGACGAGATCGACTCGAAGCGCGTGCGCATGGCCATCGCCATGCGCACGGCGCGCAGCTCGTGGTCCGGCATCTCGATCGGATCGTTGAAGAAGACCATCATGCCGTCGCCCTCGAAGTGCTCGAGCGTGCCGCCGTACTCGGCGATGAGCTCGCCCATCGCCCCGTGGTACTCGCGCAGCACGCCGATGACCTCTTCCGGCTCGACCGTCTCCCAGAAGGGCGTCGAATCTCGCAGGTCGCAGAAGACGACCGTGATCGCACGGCGGTGCCCGTCGAGCAGCCGCTGCCCCTCGTCGCTCGTGATGAGCTCGGCGATCTGCGGCGACAGGAAGCGCGAGAGCTCCTCGCGCTGCCGCTGGACGGTGTCGTAATAGCTCTTCACCCGGAGCAGCGACTTCACCCGCGCGAGCAGCTCGTACTGATCGAAGGGCTTCGAGACGAAGTCATCGGCACCGGCCTCCAGCGAGCGCACCAGATCCGCGCCGCCGGTGGCCGTGATCATGATGATCGGCAGGTGTCGTGACGCCGGGTCCGCGCGCACGCGCTTGGTCACCTCGTAGCCGTTCATCTCGGGCATCACGATGTCGACGAGCAGCAGGTCAGGCTTCTCAGACCCGATGAGCGCGAGCGCCTCTGGGCCCGAGCGCGCGGTGACGAGCTGATA
This sequence comes from Chloroflexota bacterium, assembly GCA_031394155.1. Lineage (GTDB taxonomy): Bacteria > Chloroflexota > Limnocylindria > P2-11E > P2-11E > CF-39. Next base: position 5,107 of record JANMWW010000237.1, read on the forward strand.
CCCGCGCGGGGTGAGCAGCGCTTCAAGCAGCCGGAGATTCTCCGGCGTGTCGTCGACGGCGAGGATCTTCCCGGTCGTGCTCACGCGCGCCCGCGCGCGACGTGATCGCGGATCTGCTGCGGGAACGTCCGCACGTCGATCGGCTTGGTGATGAATCCATCGAAGCCGGCCTTATCAAAGCGCTCGCGGTCCTCTCGCATGACCGATGCGGTCATCGCGACAACGGGCACCTTGGCCGTTGCCGCATCGGACCGCAGGTGAGTCAGCGCGGTGACGCCGTCCATGCCTGGCAGCTGGATGTCCATGAGGATCAGCTTCGGCGTCTTGGCGCGCGCAAGCGCGAGGCCGTCTTCGGCGTTGTCGGCCGTGACGATCGCGAAGCCGTGGTACTCGAGCAGGTCGCGCGCGAGCTTCATGTTCTTCTCGTTGTCCTCGACGATGAGGATGAGATCGCTCATGCTTTCACCTCGTCCGGCCGCGTGATCGGAAGCGTGAACCAAAAGGTGCTGCCCTTTCCCGGTGCGCTCTCGAACCCGATGCGACCGCCATGCAGCTCGACAAAACGCTTTGTCAGTGTGAGACCCAGGCCGGTGCCCTCACGCGAACGCTCGCGGCCGACCTGACGGAACTCTTCGAAGACTCGGGCCTTGTCGTCCGCCGCGATACCGATGCCCGTGTCCTGAACATCGACCCGGATGTCGCCATTCTCGGTTGCCACGCGCACGTCGACCCTGCCCCCGTCGGGCGTGAATTTGACCGCGTTGGAGAGCAGGTTGTAGAGGATCTGCTTCACCTTGCGCTCGTCCGCCTCGATGAGTGGCAGATCGGCCGGCACCGCGGCCGCGAGCGCGATCCCGTGGCGAGCGGCCCGCTCGCGGACGATCGTGATCCCGCTGTCTACGGCCGCTTTCATCGAGAAACGCGCCAGGTCGAGCTCCATCCGTCCCGCTTCGATCTTGGACAGGTCGAGGATGTCGTTGATGAGCGTGAGCAGGTGCTTGCCGGAGGACAGGACATCTTCGAGGTACTCCTGCTGCTTCGGATTGACGTCGCCGAAGATCTTCTGCAGCAGCACCTCAGAGAAGCCGATGATCGCGTTGAGCGGTGTGCGGAGCTCGTGGCTCATGTTCGCGAGGAACTCGCTCTTGTGGCGATTGGCGACCTCGAGCTCGCGGCTCTTCGTCTGGATCTCGTTGAAGAGCCGTACGTTCTGTATCGCGATCGCGGCTTGGTCGGCAAAAGTCTCTGCGAGCTGGACGTCACGCTCCGTGAACGGCCGCATCGTGATCCGCCCGAGAACGAACGCGCCAAGGATCGTACCTTCGCTCCGCATAGGTACTCCCATGACCGAGCGCGCGGCGGTTGCTTTCACGACATGCGAGCGTTCGAGTAGCTCCTGATCATTCTGGATGTCCGCCATGTTGAATATGTGCCCATCGCGGTAGAGCTTGGCCATCACTGACGTATTCCCGATCACACCTCTTGGGAGTCGCGGGCCCGCGTCCGCGAACCGGCGCTCCAATTCCGGCGTGCGGCCCCAACGGGCTCCCCATCGGAAGGTCTCGGCGTCCACCCGCTCCGTCATCCACGCGACGTCGGCGTCGACAAGCCGGGCCGCGTTTTCGACGACCGCCCCCAGAGTGGGCTCGAGATCGAAGACCGTGCGGCTGATCGTCTTGAGCAGCTCGCTAACTGCGGTTTGCCGCTCGAGCGCCTCCTTCGTCTCGTTGAAGAGGCGCACGTTCTCGATGGCGATGACCGCCTGAGCGGCGAACGTCTCCACCAGCGCGATCTGCTCCGCGCTGAACGGGCCAGGTGCCTTGCGCCGCACGAGGATCGCGCCGATCGCCTCGTCTTGCCGCAGCAACGGTGTCACGAGTCCTGCGCGGAAGCCCCACGACTTGGATTCGCTGAGACCATCCGGAAAGTCGGCGATGACGGAAGGGTCTTGGAGATCCGGAACGTGGATCGTGACGCGGTCGAGGACGGCGCGGCCCACGACACGGTCGCGCCGGAGGATCATCTGGCGCTCCTGAAGCGGCTGTCGCATCACCTCGGCATCCTTCTCGTCCGGCAGCGGACCGACGTGTGCCCAGCCGGTCATCCGGCCCTCGTGGATCAGCATGAGCACGGCGTCCTCCGCGCCGCAATAGCGGACGGCATTCGCCGCGATCGCGTCGAGCACCGGCTGAACATCCGTGGGCGACCCCGAAATGGCGCGGAGGATCTCGGCCGTGGCGGTCTGCCTTTCGAGCGACTCTTTCGTCTCGTTGAATAGACGGACATTCTCGATGGCGATCACTGCCTGGTTCGCAAAACTCTCGACGAGCGCGATCTGCTCCGTCGTGAAAGGTCGTTTCGTCGTGCGCCACAGGGCCACCACGCCGATCGCGCGGTCGTCCTGCAGCAACGGGACCGAGAGGAGCGTGCGGAAATTGCCGAGCTCCTGCGCCTCGCGGTACGTGTAGCTGGGATCTGCAAGCACGTCGGGGATGTGGACCGTGCGCCGCTCTGCGAAGGCTCGTCCCGTGGATGCGCCGGTGTAGTCCGTTCGGATCGGGTGCTTGGCCTGCCAGTCGCGCATGAGCTCGGCTCTCTCCCCGAACGCTGCGGTCATCCGCAGCTCCTCGCCATCGACCTGGTACACGAAACCCGCCTCGGCATCGGTGAGACGGGTCGCGTGGCTGATCACGATGTCAAGGACCCGCGGCAGGTCAAAAGCGGTACTGCTCATGAACTTGAGGACCTCAGCGGTCGCGGTCTGCCGCTCCAGCGACTCCTTCGTCTCGTTGAAGAGGCGCACATTCTCGATCGCGATCGCAGCCTGGTCCGCAAAGGTACGCAGCAGGGCGATCTGCTTTTCGCTGAAGGGCTTGACCTCGGTCCGCCGAAGCGCGATCGAGCCGAGCGGAACGCCCTCCCGCAGGAGCGGAGCGGCGAGGATCGTGCGTTGCCCAAGCTCGCGCGCGCGCTTGATGCCGATGCCGTATTCGGTTGGGTCCTCAGCGAGCATGTCCACCACGTGGATCACGCGCCGATCCACGATCGCCCGACCGCGGACCGAGCTGCGGTCGACCGGCCACGGTGCGAGCGGCCTCGTGATGGGGCCGTGCTGAGCGACCTGCTCGAGCAGACCGTCCTCTCGGATGAGCGCCACGCCACAATCCTCCGCCGAGCAGTAGCGCGCGGCATTCCTCGCGATCGCGTCGAGTACGGGCTGGATGTCGGTCGGGGAGCTCGAGATGACCTGCAGGATCTCGCTGATCGCCTTCTGCTGGTCGAGCGATTCCTTGGTCTCGTTGAACAGACGCACGTTCTCGATCGCGATGACCGCCTGGGCTGCGAATGTCTCAGCGAGCCGCACTTGCTCGTCGCCGTACGGCACCGCCACGGAGCGCCGCAGCGTGAGCCCGCCGATGGCGCGCCCTTGTAGCAGTAGCGGCGTCGAAAGCGTGGCTCGTGCGGTCTGCGACACGGCGGCGCCGTCCGGGTAGTTCGCCGCCTCGGTCTGCAGATCTGCCACCTGGATCGTGCGACGTTCGACGACCGCTCGTCCTGTGATCGACGTGGGAGCGATGGGGAGGTCAGGTGACTGTGTCTCCTGCACACCGTGGTGCGCGCGGAGTCGCAGGAGGTCGCGCTCGATGATCCACACCGACGTGTCCTCGGCGCCGCAGAAGCGCACGGCGTTCGCCGCGATCGCATCGAGCACCGGTTGGATATCGGTCGGCGATCCCGAGATCACTCGAAGGATCTCCCCGGTAGCGGTCTGCCGTTCGAGAGCGTCCTTGGTCTCGTTGAACAGACGCACGTTCTCGATCGCGATGACCGCTTGGTCGGCGAACGCGCGCAGGAGCTCCACCTGGCGTGGGGCGAACGGACGAACCTGGAGGCGTCGAAGGATCAGCGCGCCGATCGGGTGGCCCTTCCTGAGCAGCGGTGCCGCGAGGGTCGAGCGATAACCCAGCTCGCGTGCCTGCTCCCCACCGAGCGGGAAGCCCGCCTCGGCTGCTTGGATGTCCTCGACCTGCACGACCATGCCGTC
>JANMWW010000279.1:0-1871 GCA_031394155.1 Chloroflexota bacterium
GCCTCCCTCGTGGGGCGCTCCCAGCCATCGCGCTCACCGCGTTCACGCGCACCGAGGATAGGCGTCAGGCGCTCGAAGCGGGGTTCGCGCGGCACGTGGCGAAGCCGATTGACCCGGCCGAGCTCGTATCCGTTGTCGCCAGTTTGCTCAGGTCGGTCACCGCGAGGGCAAGGTAATCGTGGCGATGACGCAAACGCCTGAAGCGAAGGCCATCGAGCTCGCCCGAAAGTCACTTCGGATGCACGACCTCTCCCCCGAGCTCACCCTTGGTTCCATCTCGCGAAGATCTCGGGAATTAAGCGGGATCGTCGCTCGCTGAGGGTGCATGACGATAGCCTTGGCGGCGCGGACGTGGGCTCGTGAAACGTTTGGCGGGATCGATCTCGGTGATGCTCGGCGCACGACGCGCCTCGTACGTATGGCGAGCTTGGCAGCGGATCAACCTTCGGGCACGGTACCGTCCGTGTTCAACGACGCGGCAGATCAGCAGGGCGCCTACGACTTCCTCGAGAACGAGCAAATTGGCGCCGACGTTATTGAGGCTGGCCACGGGGCCGCGGTCGCCGCGTCGTGCGCAGCAAGCCGAGGGGTACTTGTTGCCGTTGACGGCTCGAGTCTGACGTTCGCGGACCGCGCGAAAAAGCGAGAGCTTGGCGCGATCGGAACGTACGCGGCAGGGGCGCGAGGACTCAAGGTCGTCACGGCGTACGCCTTCGATGGCGACGGTGTGCCGGCCGGGCCTCTCTGCCAGACCTTCTGGCGACGGCCTGCTGCAAAGCCCACGAATCGTCGACCGGCCAAGAAGCGCCCCGTCGATCGCAAGGAGACCCAGCGGTGGCTCGACACGATCGACAGCGCCGTTGTCCGCCTCGCCGAGCACGCGCCCGGCACCAAGGCGACTTTCCTGGTCGATCGCGAGGGTGACAGCGCCGCGATGCTCTGCACGCTCGCTCGCAGCGGCCACGACTTCGTCGTGCGCGGAAACTGGGACCGGGAAGTCGTCACCGGCGATGGGCGACACCGACATCTCCGTGACGTTTTCACCTACTCGAAGAGCCTGGGCACCTACGAACTCGACGTCGAGGGCCGGCCAAAGCGCGAAGCACGGAAGGCGCACATCGAGCTGACCTCGGCCGTGGTCACGATCCCGCTCCGAGATCCCGTGACGAAGAAGGCGGCGGAGCTGCGCCTGTGGGCCCTGCGCGCGATGGAGGTCGGCACCTGCCCCCCCGGCGAGGAACGCATCGAGTGGGTGCTGCTGACGAGCAAGCCCGCGCGGACCGTGAAGCAGGCCAAAGAGCGCATCCGCGAATACGCCCTCCGGTGGCGGATCGAGGAATTCCATCGCGCCTGGAAGTCCGGAGGCTGCAATGTCGAGAAGAGCCAGCTCGAGAGCGAACAGGCACTGCGGAAGTGGGCGATCGTTCTCGCCGCCGTCGCCACTCGCATCGAAAGACTCAAGCGAAAAGCGCGCATCGACCCCGACGCGCCCGCGACCGACGAACTTTCCAGCGTCGAGGTCAAAGCTCTCCTCCTCTTACGCAGCGAGAACCATCAACGCCGTGGACTCCGCATCTCCGCAAAAACGCTCACCCTCCGCGACGCGCTTCTGATGATCGCCGAACTCGGTGGCTACACGGGCAAGTCTTCCGGCGGCCCGCCCGGCGCCATCACACTTGCCCGTGGACTATTCCGGCTACGCGACGCCGCTGACACCCTCCGTGCGATGCGCGCCACGAAAATGCGATGAAGGGTGAGCTCTACGCGAGGCGGCCCAGGGGCGCGGGGATCACGACATGCCCTGGGCGCAGCACGACAGCCGCCGTCACACGTTTGCCCCACTCGGGGTCGGCGACGCCGTAGAGCGCCGC
>JANMWW010000269.1:0-3789 GCA_031394155.1 Chloroflexota bacterium
CGGCGGTCGGATCGTCGCGATCTGCCTTGAGGTCGTATGTCACGTTCTTCCCCTCCTTCACCACGGTCGCGATGGCACGCTCGAGCTTGTCTCCGGCATCGCGCTCACCGATGTGCCGCAGCATGAGGACGCCCGCGAGCATCAGCGCCATGGGGTTGACCTTGTTCTGCCCGGCGTATTTCGGCGCCGAGCCGTGGATCGCTTCGAAGACCGCGACGCCGTTCTCGCCGATGTTCGCACCCGGCGCCACACCGAGCCCGCCGGCGAGCCCGGCGACGAGATCGCTGACGATGTCGCCGTACAGGTTCGGCAGCAGGAGCACGTCGTAGAACTCGGGCTTCTGCACGAGCTGCATGCACATGTTGTCGACGATGCGGTCCTCGAACTCGATATCCGGATACTCCTGCGCGACCTCACGCGCGACCCGCAGGAACAGGCCGTCGGCGAACTTCATGATGTTGGCCTTATGGACGGCCGTGACCTTGTGGCGCTGGTTCGCGCGCGCGTACTCGAACGCGAATCTGGCGATGCGGCGTGACCCGAACTCGCTGATGTACTTGATCGCGATCGCCGCGTCCGGCCGGATCTTCTGCTTCGAGACCTTCTCGATGACACCGCGGACCTCGGCCAGCTCGGGCGTGTTGATGTCGAACTCGATGCCCGCGTACAGGTCCTCGATGTTCTCGCGGACGACGACGAGGTCGATCTTCCCCATGGGTGCCTGCACGCCCTCGTACGTCTTCGCCGGCCGCAGGTTCGCGTAGAGGTCGAACTCCTTGCGAAGCGCGACGTTGACCGAGCGCATGCCCGTACCCAGCTCGGTGGTCAACGGACCCTTGAGGCCCACCTTGTTGCGGCGGACCGAGTCGAGCGCGCTCTTCGGGAACGGATCGCCGAGCTTCTGCAACGCCGGAAGCCCGATGTCGTGAACATCCCATTCGATCTGGACGCCGGTGGCTTCGATGGCGCGGCGCGTGGCCTCGACGATCTCAGGGCCGGTGCCGTCGCCCGGAATGAGAGTGATGCGATGCGTCAAATGCCTTCCCCTGTGCGACGTGCTTCGAAAGGCATCGTACGCTCGCGCGCCGACCATAGAACAGACTGTTGTTCCACCCTCCACCATAGAAGCCGTCTATGCTTGGGCGATGGAACTCGGGCAACTCGAGGGATTCGTCGAGGCTCAGCGGCGGGGAAGCATCACCCGAGCCGCCGAGGCTCTCGACATCACGCAGCCCACCCTCACGGCCCGCCTGCGCGGCCTGGAGCGCGAGCTCGGCGCCCCGCTCCTCGTGCGTAGCCGCCGCGGTGTGACGCTCACGGCCGCGGGCCGCCGCTTCCTGCCGCGCGCGATGGCCGCACTCGAGGCCGTGCGCCGCGGCGTCGCGGACACGCGCTCGGCTCGCGACGCGCGCGGCGGGTTCCTGACGCTCGGCCTCGCGTCGGACCTCGCGCTCTACCTCGCGCCTGCCTCGCTCGCGCGTTTCGCACGCAGCCACCCCGACGTCGAGGTGACCGTGCGCAGCGGTCGGTCGCGCGCGGTGGCCGAGGCGCTGCGCGCCGACGAGATCGAGATCGCCCTGGTCTCGCAGCTCGTCGTGCTGCCGGAACTCGCTTCGCGGCCGCTGTTCAGCGAGGACGTCCCCGTGGTCGTCGGCCGCACGCACGCTTTCGCGAGGCGCGCGCGCGTGCCGATCGAGGACCTTGCGATGTCAGGGCTCGTCGTCCGCGATCCCGCCGCGTACCTGTACACGCTCACGCTCTCCTATTTCGCGGCGGGCGGCACCGCACCGCGCATCCTGATGGAGCTCGACAACACCGAGGCCTGCAAGCGTGTCGTGCTCGCCGGATTCGGGGCTGCGCTCCTGCCCGAGATGGCGATACGCGACGAGCTGCGCCGCGGCGAGCTCATCGCGCTCCGCGTCGAAGGCGCGTCGACGCTCAAGCGCACCATCCATGCGTTGTGGCGCGCAGGCGGTGAGCCGTCCGCCACCGCAAATGCGCTTCTCCGGACGTTGCCTCGGGCCTCATGATTCAGCGATGACCGCGGTTGCGATCCCGGCCCCCCGCGCGCAGCCGGTGATCCAGCGCGCGTACGTCTACGCCGTCGCGCTCGTCTCGATCCACATGATCGTGCTCGGCGTCGCGAACATCCTGCGCGTCTTGGCCGAAGTCGCTCTTGGTGCGCCGAGTGGCGGCTTCACCGGACTCCCCTTCGTGTTCGCGGACTTCAATCGACCGCGCGATCTCTACCGCGAGCAGGCCAGCCTCGCGATCGCGCTCCTGGCCGTCGGTACTCCGGCGTGGTGGTGGCACTTCCGGATGGCGGAGCGCGCCGCGCACGTTGTCGAAGAACGCACGTCGGCGTTGCGCAGCTTCTACATCCACACCGTCGTCTTCGTCACGGCACTGCTCGTGTTCGGCTACGGCCAGCGGACGCTCCGGCTCGTGTTGCAGGGTTTGACCTTCGGCTCGGCCGACATGTCGCCGTCGTTCTTCGGGCTCGAACCCGAGTGGCAAGCGCGCGCGGCAGGCGCCGCGGCCATGGCCGTCGCGGCCGCGATCGCCCTCGTATTCCACCTCCGGCTGTCGTCTGCCGACCGGCGCGCGACCGCGATCGCCGGCCGGGCCGCGGCCATCCGGCACCTGGCGCTGTATGCGCTGGTCGTGATCGGGTTGTTCTTCGCGACCTTCAATACCGCGGGGACGCTCGACGGCATGTGGCGCAGGGCGGCTGACGAGTTCGTTCCCCTGACGGGCGTCCCCGAGCAGCTCGCGCCAGCGCCACAGACCGAGCCCGGTCCGCGACGCCCGCCGAGCCCGCCAGTTGTACTCCCGAAGCCGGTACTCCCGTCGCGCGACGAGAGGCTCCGTTTCGAGTTGCTCGGAGCTGTGCCCGCGATCCTGGCCGGGATCGCCCTCTGGCTCGGGACATGGCTTGCGTTGCAACGTGGGCTCGTCACAGCCCCAGACAAAGAGATCGAGCGCGGCAGCGTGATCCGCAAGCTCGCGATCTACCTGATCGTGCTCGTCTCCGCGGTGACCGTGCTCGTATCCACGACGTTCGCTCTCTCAACGGTGGGTCGGGTCATGCTCGGTGATCCGATCGTCCAGCCGATCACCAGCATGTGGCACGACTTGGGCTCGACGGTGCCGTTCGCGATCGTCTTCGGCGCCGTCTGGATCTTCCACCGCCGCGTCGTCGAGAGCGAAGCCGCCCGAGAGTCCGAGATGGCGCGTGCCGCCACGATCCGTCGCGTCTACATCTACCTGATCAGCGCCATCGGTCTGGCCATGGCGGCGGTCGGAGCGGCTGGCGCCATTGGCGTTCTCGGTAGCCAGCTCCTCGGCCTCAATACGCATTCACACGACGAGACCGCCACCTACGCCGCACTCGTCATCGTAGGTGGCGCGGTGTGGGCGTTCCACTGGCGCACCGCGGTCGCCCGCCTCGATGACGATGAGCGGAGATCGCTTCCGCGGCGCGCGTACCTCTATCTCGCCGTGCTCGGTGGCGTGCTCGGCCTCCTCGTGTTCGGATCCGCGGCGCTCTACCGGCTGCTGAACGCCGCTCTGGCACTCTCGTTCACGCCCGAGACCTGGCACGACGTCTGGCACTTCGCGGTTGACAGCACGGTGGCGGGCGTCGTCGCATGGTGGAGCTTCCGCATGCTTCGCGCGGATCGCGCCGCGCTTGGCACGGCGAGCGCCGAGACGTACAGCGTCATCGTGCTCGTGCGCGCGCTTGACCGCGACGCGGCCCGAGCCCGCGTCGCTGGCCTGGTCGCGGGC
>JANMWW010000335.1:0-6018 GCA_031394155.1 Chloroflexota bacterium
GCGTTGTCCGGCTTCCAGATCGCCGCCAGCAGCTTCGTCGTATCCGCGTTCCGCAAGCCCGAGTTCGAAGCGGCGATCGTCGCGGCGAAGACCACGTACACGAGCGGCGACCTCATTGACGCGAGCGTCAACGCGTCCTTCTTCTTCGGCGGCGCGCTCGCCGGCGCGACGGTCGACTGGACCGCGATCGCGGATCCGTACGTGCCGCAGGTGAAGGGCTTCGAGACCTACACGTTCAGCGACTACGACTACACGCGGCAGGCCGTCGCGCAGGCGCCGATCCGCGGCAAGGGCACGGCGATCACCGGCGCCGACGGCACCGCGCGCATCACGCTCCCCGCGTCGCTCAACGCCGCCGAGGGCGCGCAGCGCTTCACGCTCTCCGCCAACGTGACGGACCAGAACGGGCAGGCGGTCGCCGCGAGCACGCCGGTCACCGTGCATCCGGCGTCCGTCTACGCCGGCCTGCGCTCCGACCGTTGGGTCGCGGCCGTCAATGAGGACGCCACGCTGAAGCTCGTCGCGGTCGACATCGCCGGCGCCGTCGCGCCGGACCAGAGGATCACGGTGAAGGTCTACGACCGCCAATGGCTCACCACGAAGGTGCTCATCCCGGGCGGCGGCCGGCGCTACCAGAGCGATGCGCGCGACACGCTGCTCGCCACCCTCATCGCGACGACCGACGTGAAGGGCGTTGCCAACGTCATCTACCGGCCGGCGAAGTCCGGCCAGCTCCGCGTCGTCGCCGAGGTCACCGACCCCAACGGCCGCACGGCGCGAGCGTCCACACTCCTCTGGGCCAGCGGCTACGGGTTCGCGCTGTGGCAGGTCACGAACGACGACACCATCAAGCTCGTCGCGGATCGCGAGCGTTACGAGGTCGGCGACACCGCCGAGGTCCTCGTTCCTGCGCCGTTCGCGGGCGCGACCGCGCTCGTCACGATCGAGCGCGGCAAGATCATCACGCGCGAGGTGCGCGTGCTGCCGACGAACAACGAGCGGCTGCGTATCCCGATCGTCGATCGGTCGGTCCCGAACGTCTTCGTCTCGGTCGTTCTCTACCGCGCGCCGACGGCCGCCGATCCCCTGCCCCGCTACAAGGTCGGGTACGTCGAGCTGCCCGTCTCGACCAAGACGCGCCAGTTGAACGTGAAGATCACCCCGAACACCGCACGCGCCCAGCCGGGCCAGACCGTGAAGTACGACATCACGGTGACCGACACCAATGGCAAGGGCGTCCGGTCCGAGGTCTCCGTCGCGGTCGTGGACAAGGCCGTGCTGTCGCTTGCCGAAGAGCGCGGCGTCGACGGTATCCACGCCTTCTGGTTCGAGCGCGGCCTCGCGGTGACCACGACCTCGTCGATGGGCAACTCGCTCGATCGGTGGAACGACGTCATCGCCGAGCTGCCGAAGGTCGGTAAGGGCGGGTCCGGCAGCGGACTGACCAATCAGCGTCTGCGCGAGGACTTCCGCAACACCGCGTACTGGGACGCGCAGGTCACGACGAACGACGACGGCGCCGCGACCGTGTCGGTGCTCATGCCCGGCGACCTCACCACCTGGCGCATGCAGGCTCGCGCCATCAGCGGCGACACGATGGTCGGTGAAGGCACGAACGAGCTCGTCTCGACGCAGCCGCTGCTCATCCGCTCCGCCTTCCCACGATTCCTGCGCGTCGGCGACACCGCCGACCTGCGCGTGCTCGTGCGCAACGCCTCGCAGACAGCGGCGAGCGTCGCCGTGACGTTGAAGGCCGAGGGCGTCGAGGTCACGGCGCCGCTCACGCTCACGCGCACGATCGGTCCCGACGAATCGATCCCCTACGTCTGGCCGGCGAAAGTCCGCGCCGAGGGCGGCGTAAAGCTCACGGTGACCGCGGACGGTGGCACCGCGCTGGCGGATGCGATGACCGTCACGCTGCCCGCGTACCTCGACGTCACGCCAGAGACGATGTCGACCGGCGGCATCGTGACCAAGGAAACGGGCTACGAGGCCGTCTACCTGCCCAAGTTCGCGGACACGAAGACCGGGAGCCTCGCGGTCTCGGTGCGCTCGTCACTCGTCGGCTCGCTCAGCGCTGAGCTCGCGTCGTTCGGACCGTTCCCCGATGGAAGGAACGAGAACGCCGAGCTCGTCGCGAGCCGCCTCATCGGGACGATCGGCGTCGCCCGTGCCGAGAAGGCCGCGGGCGGCAGTCGCTCGTATGCCGCGCGCATCGCCAGCGACATCGCCGGCCTCATCGGACGGCAGCGGCCCGACGGCGGCTGGGCGTGGTGCGACGACGCGTATTGCCAGACCGATCCGAACGTCACCGGCTGGGTCCTGCTCGCGCTCGGTGAAGCGCGCCGCGATGGACTCGCCGTCGACGATGGCGTGAGCAGTCGCGCGAGCCAGTACGTCTTCGGCTGGGTGAACCGGCGGAACACGACGCTCGAATCGTCGACCGACGATCAGGACCAGAAGGCCTTCCTGCTGGCGGCGCTCGCCGCGAGCGGCGGCCGCGGCGTCTGGACCGTCGCGAACGCGCTCTTCGAGCAGGACCGCGCGCGCCTTTCGAACTGGGGCCGCGCCTACCTCATCAACGCGTTCGTCGATGGCGGCGGAAAGATCGAGGACGAGCCTGTGCGCATCCTTCTGAACGACCTCACGGCATCAACGCTCCCGAGCGCCAACGGCAATCACTGGGAGAGCGCGACCGGCAGCTCGTACAAGGGTTCCTGGATGACCAGCACCGGCACGACGGCGCTCGTAGCGCTGGCGTTCGCGCGCACGCGGCCGGATCATCAGCTGCTCGCGCAGAGCGTCCGCTGGCTCGTGGTCGCGCGAGACGCGCAGGCCTGGCACACGAACATCGAACGCGCCACGGGCATCCTCGCGCTCTCGACGTATGCGGTGCAGGCAGGCGAGCTTGGATCTAACTTCGCGTACAAGGTCCTGCTCGACGACAAGCAGCTGCTCGCGGGCGCGGTGAAGCCGAGTTCGACACCGACCATCGATGCGACGCGGGTCCCGCTGGCGTCCATCACCCCTGGAAAGACGAGCATTCTCACGGTGCAGCGCGAGTTCGCGAGGACCGGACGCCTGTATTACACGCTCGATCTTCGATACACGACGCCCGCGCAGAACGTCGAAGCGGTGAACCGCGGGTTCGCGGTGTCGCACTCGTACTCACTGCTCGGGAAGGGCTCCACCCCGATCACGAGCGCGAAGCTCGGCGACACGATCGTGGTCACGGTGACCGTGATCGCGCCGGCCGATCGCATGTACGTCACCGTCGAGGACGCGCTTCCGGCTGGATTGGAGGCGGTGGACACGCGTCTAAAGACAGCTGATCCCACGCTTCGCGCAAAGCTCGACGCCGATCGCTCCACCGCGGCCAAGCGCAGCGCCGGCGGATACATGGCGCCATGGTTCGCCTGGTACTACAGCCCATGGCAGCAGGTCGATACGCGCGACGATCGCACCGTGCTGAAGACGGACCGCCTGTCTCGCGGTGTATACGAGTACACGTATTTCGCGCGCGCAACGACGACCGGCACGTTCTTCGTCGCGCCGGCGCACGCCGAGGAAACCTACTTCCCCGAAGTCTTCGGCCGGAGCGACAGCGCACACTTCACCGTGACGCAATAGCCTTCGCTCTGTGGGTCACGAATGACGCGGAGCGGCGGGCTCGGTGTTGCGGCGGCGATCCTGCTCACCGTTTTTCTCGGGATCGGACTGCTGTACGCCTATCGGTCGCAGTCCCCGGCCGTCCCAGCGGTCCCGTACTCGGCTGTGCTGAACGAGGTCCAGCAGGGACGCGTTCGGTCTGTCGCGATCGAGGACGGCCGCGCGACGGTCATGCTCATCGACGCGACCCAGCAGCAGGTCACGCTCCCCGACAACGGTGAGTCGCTCGTACGCGCGATCCAGGATCGCAACACCGCGGACCCGGCGCATCCGATCGATGTCCGCTTCAGCTCTGGACTACAGCCGAACCCCGCCCCCTTGATCCTCTTTGTGATCCTGCCCGTACTGGTCCTCGCCCTGCCACTGCTGTTCGTCGCCTCGGTGGCCGCGCGTGCGCGCCGGCCGCAGCGATACGAAGCGCTGAGCCGTCTGGCCGATCTTCGCGACCGCGGCGTCGTCACCGAGGACGAGTTCCTGCGCGAGAAGCGGCGGATCCTGAAATGAAAGCGGCCCCGCCCCGAAGGGCGAGGCCGCTCGCGATATCAGCCCACGCCAGGCGCTACGGGAGCGAGATCTTCCAGATGCCACGACCATGCGTGGCGCCGATCAGGTAGGTCCCATCCGGAGCGAGGCTCAGGTCGTTCACCGACGCGTTCGGAAGGCCGCTGCCGAAGCGTGACCACACGCTGGGGGTGGCGATCGACGACGTGAACACGCCGACGTCCGTCGCGAGGTAAAGGTTCGTGCCCTTGATGACGAGATCGTCACCAGGTGCGTCGGGCAGCGCGCCGGAGATGTCAGTCCACGAGGCGCCGTAGTTCGACGACTCAAAGACGTGACCGGTCCCTGCAGTGGGGATCCAGCGCCGCGAGAAGCCGCCGAAGACCGCGTACACATGCGCCGCGTTGGCGGGGTCGACGGTGAGCGCGGTGACGTAACGGTTCGGCAGGCCGGTCATGCCGAGCTCGTGCCAGCCGTTGTGGTTGGTCGCGATACCCCGTAAGAATCCAAAACCAGTCGTCGTCGATGTCGTGCGCGGGTTGCAGCCCGCGGGTCCGCACCATGCGGCGTAGGTCGTGCCGCCGTTCACCGCGATCGCTGTCGTCGAGTGGCCGGTGTTGTATTGGATCTTCCAGTCGCACGCGCTCGACGAGCACCGCGTTTCCCAGCCCTTGCCGAGGTTGTCCCAGACGTATTGGCCGCCCGCGACCCAGTGATTGATGTTCCTGGTGTCCGCGCGGAACGGCGCGATGAAGCGCGGGTTCGGATCACACGGGCTCGGCGTATACGTGAATGCGAAGCACGCCGGGCTGATCTCGATCCAGGCAGCGTCCGTGCCGTCGGACTTTCCACCGTTCGTTGTAAGTGCCATGTCAAGATCGACGTATTCGACGACCGCCTTGTTACCGTCAGCCGGGTCGACGAGCGTGTCACCGCCATCGCCGCCGAACGGAGAGACCATGTACTTCGTCGTGAACGGCGCAATGAGCGATTCACCGTTGTCCTGCAGGCCACCCCAGATGGCGTCGCCACCGGTGACCTTGCCCGCACCGGCGTAGTAGTACTGCAGCGTCCGCAGCGTCTCATTGAGGTCCGTCCATCCGGCGACCTCATGGTTCGCCGTCGATCGGCTCCAGACACCGCCGTCGTTCGCGATGAACACGGTGCCGCCCGCGAACGCGACGGCGTGCTGGTCGGGGTGCGTTGTCTTCGGGCACGAGTCGAGCCCGTTCGCCGAACACGGCATGCCGAAGTTCCAGTACGGACCGATCGCGTTCCAGCCTGATCCGCCGTTGGTCGTCTCGAAGACTTCCTCGAGGCCGAGATACACGTGCTCGGAGTCAGCCGGGTCCACGCCGATGAACTGGTTGTACCAAGCCTGCACGCCGGGCATGTAGCCCTTGCTGCAGCAGTTCGGCAGCGCCGAGCCGCTACCGGCGAGCTTGCGGCTCTCGGCGATCTTGTTCCACGAGCCGGAGGCGTCGCCGGTGTTCGAGACGAATACGCCCTGAAGGACCGTGCCGCCGTTCTGCGTGAAGTGGTTGATCTGGAACGGTGACTCGACCACCGCGTACAGCTTCGCGCCGTCCGCGGAGTACGCGAAGCTCGATCGGCCGAGGTCGCCGTCGTTGATCGCGCCGCCGGCCTTCACCTGCGCAAAGGTGTCGCCTCCGTCGGTCGAGACATAGAAGCCGTCGTAAGCGGTGCCGTTGCGCCACGCCATGTTGGCCACGATGTACTGGCCGCTCGTGCCGGGACGGACGATGACGTCGTTGACCAGCGACAGCCCATACGGGATCGCCGCGTAGCCGAACGTCGTCGCGTCGAAGATCTTCGTCCACGCGCCGC
>JANMWW010000273.1:0-14000 GCA_031394155.1 Chloroflexota bacterium
CGCACCAGCTGGCCGCTCTCGATCATGATCCGCCGCACCTTGCCGCCCGCGGTCGCGCGGATCTCGTTGAACAGCTTCATCGCCTCGATGAGTCCGATGACCTCCCCTTCCGCGACCTGACTGCCGACCTGGATGAATGCCGGGGCCTGCGGCGAGGGCGAGCGATAGAAGATCCCGGTGAGCGGCGCGTTCACCGTGGGGTAATCCGTGCGCGTCGGCGCCTCGGGACCACTCGCGCTCACGGCGGGCTCCGGCGCGCTCGCGCTCTCGGCACGCGCGCCCGGCGCCTGACCGCGCTTGCTGACGCGGACACGCAACGATCCGCGACGCACCTCGAGCTCCTGGACCTGATCGCGCTCGAGACGCTGCAGCAACTCCGCGACGAGCGCGTTCGCGTCGGACCGGAGCTTCTTCGGATCAGCTATGTGGCGTTCCCGTTGCGGATGAGCAGAGAAGCGTTGTGGCCCCCAAAGCCCATCGAGTTCGACATCGAGACATCGAATTCCGCCTTGCGCGCGACGTTCGGGACGTAGTCGAGATCGCACTCGGGATCCGGCGATTCGAGATTGATGGTGGGCGGGAGGATGGCGTCGCGCATGCCGAGAACGCAGAAGATCGCCTCGATCGCCCCTGCGGCGCCGAGCGTGTGGCCGGTCATCGATTTGGTGGACGACACCGCCAGAGCGTAGGCGTGCTTGCCAAAGACGCTCTTGATGGCCGCCGTCTCGGACACGTCGTTCGCCTGCGTCGACGTGCCGTGCGCGTTGAGGTACTGAACGTCAGTCGGCGCGATCCCCGCGTCGGCGATGGCCATCTTCATCGCGCGCATCGCACCCTCGCCACCCTCGGCCGGTGCGGTCACGTGGTGCGCGTCGGCTGACGCGCCGTAGCCGATGACCTCGGCCAGAATCGTCGCGCCGCGCCCGCGCGCGCGCTCGAGCTCCTCGAGCACGAGGCAGCCCGCGGCCTCGCTGAAGACGAAGCCGTCGCGATCCTTGTCGAACGGACGCGAGGCCTTCTCCGGCGCGTCGTTGCGCGTCGAGAGCGCGCGCGCCTGGTTGAACGCGGCGATCGCGATCTTGATGAGGCCGGCCTCGGATCCGCCGGCGAGCATCACATCGGCCTGCCCACGACGGATCATGTCGGTCGCCTCGCCGATCGAATGCGCGCTCGAGGCGCACGCCGACACGTGACCCATGTTCGGACCCTTCGCGCCGTACTTCATCGCGATCTCTCCGGCGGCCATGTCGACGATCATCATCGGAATCATGAATGGCGAGACCTTCCGCGGATCCTTCGCGTGCGACAGCACGTTGTCGACCAGCGTTCCGACGCCGCCGATGCCCGAACCGAAGGCCACGCCGATGAGCGGAGCGTTCTCCGGCGTGATCTCGATCTTCGCGTCCTTGAGCGCCTGACCCGCGGCGGTCACGGCCATCTGCGCGAAGCGATCCGCGCGGCGGACCTCCTTGCGGTCCATGTACTCGGTCGGGTCATAGCCCTTCAGCTCCCCGGCGATCGTCGTCTCGAGGCCGGTCGTGTCGAAGCGCGTGATCGTGCCGATGCCGGACTTCCCGGCAAGGATGCCCTCCCAGGTCGACGCGACCGTGAGCCCGAGCGGCGTGACCATGCCGAGGCCGGTCACGACGACGCGCCGGCGATGGTTGTTCTCCATGTCCTGAGTCTAGGGAAGGTCTCCGTGGACCCGGCCCCGCCCGCGCACGACCCACTCGGGGTTCGAGCGGATGAGCGCCGTGTCCTCGTCGATGCCCAGCAGCCGGTGGCCCGCCGGGACGAGGCTCGACCACATGTCGACCAGTCGCTTCGGGAGGATGTCGAAGTGCGGCGCGACGATCACGCCGGGCACCAGGCCCATCGCCGCTCGGACGGTCATCTTGACCGGGAAGCCATCCGGTCCGCGCGCCGTCGGGACGAAGGTGCTTTCGCCAAACATCATCGCGCCGGCGCTGGAGCCCGCGAGGATCACGCCGGCGTTGTGCCGCTCGAGCACGGCCTCCCAGAACGGCGAGCCTTCGAGCGTCGCCACGATGTGTCCGGGATCGCCGCCTGAAAAATAGATCCAGTCGGCATCGGCGATCGCGTCCCGCCACTTCGGCTCGTGCGCATCGTCCTTGTTCAGCACCATCACCGCGACGGGGTCCGCACCAAGCTTGGCGAAATGCTCGCGGCCCTTCTCGGCCCAGTGCAACGAGGTGTCCTCGAGGCCCGCGGCCGTCGGCACGATAGCGACGCGCGCATGCGGGCGCAGCGTCGCGAGGAGCTCCCGATCGACATCGTCCATGGCCGGCGTGAACTCGCCCGATCCGGCGAGCACCAGCCGGCCCACGGTCACGTGCCCACTCCGAGCCCGCTGAATCTCCTGATCAAGCGGTCATTGTTGCGGCGGCTGCGCTTCTGCCGCTCGTCGTCGGGCAGGCGCTCCCACGCGCGATGCTCGTGACGGGTCGCGCATCCGTCACCCGCGGCGACGGACCCGAGGCCGCGTTCCCGCAGCGCGAGCGACATGGCGATGTCCAGGTTGCGGTAGAAGCGATAGCGCTCATCGAACCCTCCGATCGCGAGCAGGTCGTCGCGGCGGGTCGCGAAGCAGTACCCCTGGATCGCGTCGCACACGCCAGTGGTGACCTCGCTGAACTCCTTCAGGTGATCGACCGCGCGCAGACCCCACGGTCCGGTGGCGCCGGTCGTGCGCACGCGCAGCGCTTCCGCGAGCGGCATGAAGAGGTCACTGGTGACTTCGACCGACGGGTCGAGCTGCAGCACGAGCCTCCCCCGAGTGATGCGGAGCAGCGCGTTACGCCCAGCGCCCTCGCCGAGGTCGCGGTCGGCAAGCGCGACGTGCACCGGGCCGCCATCAAGCTCCGCCGCGCGACGCGCGCTTTCGCTCGACGAGCCTTGATCGAGCACGAGCACCTCGCCGTCTGCGGGCAGCCAGCGGAGGACCGACTCGACGCAGCGCGCGAGATCGTCCGGGAATTCGCGCGAGACGACGGTGACGGTCCACGACGCGGTCGCCGGCTCGTGGCGCCAGTCGAGGAGCTCCCCACCTGACGAGATGCGCGTGCGGTCGCGCCGAGCCAGCCGACGCCGACCATCCGAGATGAGCACCGCCGGACCGTGGTGGTCGTCCACACGCCAGCCATCGAAGCGCGCGCGAAGCGCGTCAGCATCGCGAAGACGAAGCGCGGCGCGCTCGCTCATGCGCTCGTCCGCGGCCTGACGGATGGACGCCGGCGCGGTCTCGCGCTCGCGGGCGACGGCGGCGAGATCGAGGCCGAGCACCGCGTCCATCGCCAACAGCGCGCCAACGCGATCCGCGGGACTGCTGCTCGGATCGGTCACGCAGGCCTGCGCGACCGCGAGCGCACCGGGCATATCGAGATCGTCGTGAGCCCGCTCTCGGAATCGCTCGATCCATCGGGCCGATGGGGAGATCGCCGGCCGTTCGCCGTCCGACGGTGTCGTGACGCCAGGCGGTGGCGTGACACCCGGCACCTGAGCGAGCTGCACGAGGTGCCGGACGCGCTGGCGGAGATGATCGAGGCCCTCCTCGGCCTGGCGCAGCGCCGCGAGCGTGAAGTGCATGCGCGCTCGGTAATGCGTCATCAGCGCCTGATAGCGGAACGCGAGCGGATCGATCCCGAGCTCGAGGAGCTCCGCGATCTCCGTGGTGTTGCGCGCGGACTTCGCCATTTTCACGCCGTCTGCCAGGAGATGCTGCCCATGCACCCACGTCCCGACGACCGGGTGCGCAAAGGCGCCCTCCGATTGCGCGATCTCATCCTCGTGATGCGGGAAGATGTTGTCGACACCACCGGTGTGAATGTCGAACCGCTCTCCGAGATAGCGCGTGCTCATCGCGGAACACTCGATGTGCCATCCGGGATAGCCATCGCTCCAGGGCGACGGCCAGGTCAGCGCCGTACGATCCGGCTCGGCCCGCTTCCAGAGCGCGAAGTCCGACGGAGCGCGCTTGGCTGCGTCGTGCTCCGCCCGAACGCCTTGCCGCAAGGCCTCCTGGACGTTGCCCGAGAGCCGGCCGTAACCAGGGAACCGCTTCACGGCGTAGTAGACCGTGCCGGCGACGTCGTACGCGAGGCCGCGCGCCACGAGCTTCTCGATCATCGCGATCATCTCGGCCACGTGCTCGGTCGCGCGCGGATAGACGGTCGCCGGCAGGATGCCGAGGTCGTGCTCGTCCTTGAGGAACTGGCGCTCGTACGTCGCCGCGATCTCCATCGGGCTCTTGCCTGCAGCCAGCGCGGCGGCGATGACCTTGTCCTCACCGCGATCGACGGCGTCCTGCCGCATGTGGCCCACGTCGGTGATGTTCTTCACATGCGTCACCCGCAGGCCACCGAATTCGAACGTGCGCCGCAGCCAGTCAGCCAGGAGGTAGGAACGGAGATTCCCAAGATGCACCGGGCGGTAGACCGTCGGTCCGCAGGTATACATGCGGACCTCGCCCTCGGACAGGGGAACGAACGGCTCGAGCTGGCGCGTCAGCGTGTTGAATAGACGGAGCACGGCCCTCCCCTACGAACAGGGTACGACCGTCCGAGTCAAGATTACCGATGCGGAAGGCGATAGATGGCAACGGAGTTCATCGCGGCAGTGAAGAAGGGCGACCGCGAGGCGGTCGAGCGCATGCTCACCAGCGATCCCGCGCTTGTGAGCGTGCGCGATAAGCAGGGCGTCTCGGCGGTGCTGCTCTCCCACTACTACGGGAAGACTGAAGTTTCGCGGGTACTTCTCGCGCGCCATCCCGCCCTCGACATCTTCGAAGCGACGACCGCGGGCGACGCCGAGCGCGTGCGCGCGCTGCTCGCGCAGGACCGTGCGCGGGCGAACGCGTGGTCGCCTGACGGTTTCTTCCCGCTCGGGCTCGCGGCGTTCTTCAAACGGCTCGCCGTCGCGAGGGTCCTCCTCGAGCACGGGCGCCGATCCGCGCATGGCCTCGAAGCCGGCGGGCTTCACGCCACTGCATTCCGCGGTCGCGGACGATGCCGGCTCCGAAGTACATGAGTTGGTGCGGATGCTCATCGACGCCGGCGCGGACCCGAATGCGCGGAGCGCGAGCGGTGGCACGCCGCTGCACACCGCGGGCTTCACGGGCAACGTACCGGTGACGGAGATGCTGCTCGCGGCCGGCGCTGATCCGGACGCGACCGATGCGAAGGGCCTGACCCCGCTCGATCACGCGCGCGAGCGGAGCCACCCCGAGGTTGCGGCGATCCTGCACGATGCCGTGCTCGGAAAGCGCGCGAGCTAGAACTTCACCGCGAATTGCGGCGTCTGCGTGGCGTCGCCCGGCGGCATCGGCGTGATGGCACCGGTCACGAGGTCGACGACGTTCCAGTTGGTCGTGATCGCGGCGGTGCCGTCGGTGCGCAGGGTCGCGAGCGGGCCGGCTCCTTCCGCCACTGTCCGACGATTGTCGTTCGTCGTCCACGCTTCGATCCGCGGCGCGGGACCAGGTGCGCCCTTCACAGTCGGCGACGCGAACACGACGATCTCATCCGTACCAGCACGCCAGAACGCGGCGCTCACGTCCCAGCCATCCGCCGGCTTCAGGTCACGCTTCTCCTCGAATTTGTCGAAGGGCCACCACATGACGCCGCGCGGCGCACTGAACGGGCCGACCGCGAGCACGCGGCCGCCATCAGCGTCGGACCTGATCGAGAAGGCGCCGACCTGCCCCTGCGGGAACGTCGACCGCTTCAGCGTTCCGCCACTGATGTAGTCGTAGCTGATCGCGAACCCGCCGTCGCCCGTCTCCACGGCCCCACCCGTATTGGTGGACCCGTGCCAGACGATCGGCAGGAGCTGGGCCCCAGGGAAGCGGACGATCTCGCGCGTCGCGCCCGTGTCGACATTGATCGCTCGCAGGCTGGAGGATTCGACGCCCCCCAGCGGCTGCGACGCGCGCTTGTCCACTTGGACCAGGAGCTCGTCATTGCTGTCGGACGACCAGACGATGCCGCCAGGACTCTCGACGCCGAAGTCCTTCACGGTCTTCTGCACGTCCGGCGTGGCCGTATCGAAGGTCACGAGCTGTTGGTCGCTCTCCCGGATGTACGCCACGCGACGGCCATCCTTTGACACGGCGAACGCGCGATAGGTCTTCAGCGCCGTGACCGCCGCGGCACTCGCCTCGGTCCGGACAACACCGCCCGATCCGCCCCGTGTGACGATCCCGTGCTGCGCGTCCGGCTTCACAGCGCTCGTGCCACTCGTCGCCGATGGCGCCGTCGATGCACTCGGGCCGCTCGATGCTGAGGGCGCGACCGACGCGCTCGGGGCAGCGCTGGTGATCACGCCCGCCGATCCGCTCGGCGACGGGCTCGACGCGGGCACGTTCTCAGGGCCGCCGCGAAGCAGCGAGAAGGCGACGATCAGCGCAAGCGCAGCCATGGCGACGCCACCGACGAACACGGGTCCACCGAGGCGGTTCCGCCTGGGTGCCGGCACGTTGACCTGATCGACGCGACGTGAACGGGAATCCGACATGAACAACTCCTCCAATTGCCGCTCGAGATCGCTCATCGCTCACCTTCCCCCAGCCGTCCGCGCAAACGCGTGAGCGCGCGGTTGATCCGTGACTTCGCGGTGCCCAGAGGCACCCCCAGCTCGCGGGCGCACTCGGCGATGGACAGGCCTTGCCAGTAATGCAGGACGAGAAGCGCGCGATCCTGACGGGGTAGCTGCGCCACGGCTTGGCGCAGATCGACGAGCTCGGCACCCGTGCCGAGCGATGTCGCGACGTCGACCCCTTCGATCGAGCACTGCGGCCGCCGCAGCGACCACCGACGCTGGTCAAGGAAACGACGGACGAGAATGCGCCGGGCCCACGGCACGATCGCAGCACCGTCGTGCAGTTGATCGATCTTCTCGTAGACGCGTGAGACCGTGTCCCCCACCAGGCCGTCCGCTTCCCCGCTGCCGCCGGTCAGCGCTGACGCAAGTGGCATCAGCTCATGCGCGAGGCCGCGGATGATCTCCTCGAGTGCGCGACCGTCACCGGCGCGGGCCGCACGCACGGCGTGTTCCACGAGCGGCTGTGTGCCTGCCATCGAGAGGGTCATGCTGCATAGACGCCGCCAGCGCTCAGGGTGTTCGCGACCGAGGGCTTGCTCGGGCTACGGCGTTCTGACGGACGCTCCGTACACGGCCGCGGCGATCTCGGCGATGAAGGCGTTCGCGCCTTGAAAAGCGTCCGATGTCGTCACGACCACGACCCGTGGACCGGCCGGCGTGAAGATGACGCCCGCGTCGTGGATCAGCCCCGGGAGGTTGCCGGTCTTGTGGGCGACGACCGCCGACTTGGGCAGGCCAGCGGGAAGGCGATCGTTGATCCTCTGCCGCTCCAGCCGCGCGAGTATCCGCTCCGATGCGCTCGCGGAGACGAGCTCCTTTCGCGCGAGCAGCGCGAAGTACGTGCCGACGGCATGTGGTGTCACCGTGGTGTTGCCGTTGCGGTCGAGCGAGACCCGGAAATCCGGCATTCCGGCCCGAGCCAGGGTCGCATCGATGGTGTCCCCGCCCAGACGACGCCAGAGGGCCAACGCGGAGCTGTTGTCGGAGAGCGTGATCATCGCCTCGAGCGCTTCGTCCAGCGAGATGACCGCACCAGCCACGTACCCGGAGCCATCTTCCGTGACGTCGTCCGGCTGGATCGTGATGCGGTCGCTGTAGCGCATCGTGCCGCTCTCGATGCGCCGCTCGGCCTCCATCAGCACGCCGAGCTTGTACAGCGAAGCGCTCACCACGCTCGTGTCGGCGTCGTGGGTGTACAGCGGAGACGCCGCAGCTGGGTCGGCGACCCACACGCCCGCCTTGCCCGGGAACGCGGCAATGAGGCCGTCGAGCTTGCGCACCACGTCCGCCGAGAGCGGCGGCGCCGCACGACCGCCGACCGCGGTAGCGGGCAGGCGACCTCGCGAAGCGGCGACGTCGAGCATGACCGAGCCGGTCACGAAGATCGCCGCCGTCACTGCGCACCCGGCCAGGAAAAATGCGACGAGCGCCGTGGCGCCGCGCATCGGCCCGTTCAGAGGATCGTCTCTCCTAAAGCGCTCGCGACAAGCTCAACGGCGAGCGAGGCGGTCGCGTTGTGGCTGTCGAGGATCGGATTGACTTCAGCGATCTCGATCGACCGCAGCTTGCCCGACGCCGCAAGCATCTCCATCGCCAGCTGGGCTTCGCGGTAGGTCAGACCTCCGCGCACCGGCGTGCCAACGCCGGGCGCCTCGCGTGGATCGAGCGCGTCCATATCGAGCGAGAGATGGATCGCGCCAGCCCCGCCGGCGACGCCGATCGCCTTCTCCATCGCGGCAGCCATGCCCATGCGATCGATGTCGGCCATCGTGATCGCGGTAACGCCCGCCTTCTTGATGTTGTCCTTCTCTCCGTCGTCGATGTCCCGGAGCGCGAGGAGGACCGCGTGCTTGCCGTCGGTCGTTCCGCGGAGTGCCGCCGGGAACGGCTCGCCCGCGAGCCCGAGCGCCACCGCGAACGGCATGCCGTGCACGTTGCCCGACGGTGTGGTCTCGGGCGTGTTGATGTCTCCGTGCGCGTCGATCCAGATGACCCCGGCGCGCTTACCGGCGCGAGCGAGTCCGGCGATCGTTCCCATTCCGATCGAGTGGTCGCCCCCGATCACGACCGGGATGTTCCCCGCCTTCACGATGTCGGCCACGACCTTCGCGAGCTCTTCACACGCGCGCACGATCTCGACGACGTTGTGGGCCCTCGGTTTGGGGGACGGATCCACTTTCTGATACGTGTGCGTGGCGAGGCCCTCGTCGGGATCGGCCACCCGGATGTTGCCGCGATCGCGCACGCGATACCCGAGCTCCGCGAGCTTGTTCGCAAGACCGGCGTAGCGGATCCCGGACGGGCCCATGTCGACGCCGCGGCGATTGCCGCCGAGATCCATCGGCACGCCGACGAGCTCAACGATCGGCCGCTCCTGCATTCGTCGCATGCGCTCTGGATCCTGCCGGCCGAAATGCTCGCTCATGGCGCGCTCTTCTGGAACACCGCGAGGATCACGCCCTCTGCCGCGAGCTCATCACCGACGAAGGTCTTCACGTTCACTTTGGCGAAGCCGCGCCGCATCTTGTCGAGCACGGCTTCGAAGCGGCCGGTGTCGCCCGGCTTCACCATGCGCTTGAAGCGCATCTCCTCGATGCCCGCGAACAGGCCGAGGCCGTCGCGGTACTCGGGCATGCTCATCGCCATACAGGTCGCCACTTGAGCCATCGACTCCACGAGGATCACGCCGGGCACGATCGGATTTCCGGGGAAATGACCGGCCTGGTACCACTCGGTCCCATCGAAGTCGTGCTCCCCCACCGCGCGCACACCGGGCTCCAGCTCGGTGACGCGATCGATGAGCAGGAACGGCTCGCGATGTGGGATGAGCGCCTTGATGCCGGCCCGATCGAGCGTCGTCACGCTCGGCAGTCTACCGACGGATGTTTCTAGGTGAGGTTGTTGCCGATATTGCTGAAGATGTTCGAGAGCTGGTCGCGCAGGAAGATCATGGCCACGATCACAGCGATCGCGATGACGGCGATGATGAGCGCGTACTCGACCAGACCCTGACCGCTGTCGTCGCGGAAGAAATTCGCCATGACCCTTCGCCTCCACAAGTTGCGTTCTCGGACAAGTGAACGCCAACTGAACGCCGGCGAGGCTCCCCTGTTTGGGGGGCGTGAAGAGGTGCAAATCTGAGCCTATCCGGCCAGGGCGTCCACTCCGACGGTGTCGATGAGATGCGTGGTCACCTGGCCAGCGCGGAAGAGCTCTGAGGCCAGGATCTTCTTATGGGCGGGGATGTTCGTCGTCACGCCGACGACAGTGAATTCGTCGAGGGCGCGCTGCATGCGCGCGACCGCCTCGGCGCGATCGCGACCCCAGGCGATCACTTTCGCGAGGAGCGAGTCGTAGAACGGCGGGACCTCGTAGCCCTGGAAGCAGTGCGTGTCGACCCGGATGCCGGGTCCGCCGGGCGGAAGCCACGTGGTCAGCACTCCGGTCGACGGCAAGAAGTTTTGCTCGCTGTCCTCGGCATTGATCCGACACTCGATCGCGTGGCCGCGGACCCAGATCTGCTCTTCGCTGAACGAGAGCGGCTGCCCTGACGCGAGCGCGATCTGCTCCTTCACGAGGTCGATACCGGTGGTGACCTCGGTGATGGTGTGCTCCACCTGGATGCGTGAGTTCACCTCAATGAAGTAGTAGTGGCCGTCCGCGTCCACGAGGAACTCGAACGTGCCAACGTTGCGATAGCCGCACTTCACCGCGGCGTCGACGGCGAGCTGCGCGATCTCCTGGCGCAGCTGCTCGCTGATCGACGCGGACGGAGCCTCCTCGATGAACTTCTGATTGCGGCGCTGGATCGAGCACTCGCGCTCCCCGAGGCAGATGCCCGCGCCGTACTCGTCCACCGCGATCTGCGCCTCGACGTGACGCACACCCTCGAGGCAGCGTTCTAGGTAGATGCCGTCGTCGCCGAATGACGCCTTCGCCTCGCTTCGGGCCTGCTCCCACATGCGCTTGAGCTCCGATGGTGAAGTGGCCTTGCGCATGCCGCGCCCGCCACCGCCGGCCTTCGCCTTGAGCATCACCGGATACCCGATGGCTTCCGCTACTCGAAGCGCCTCGGCTACGGTTCGGACTGGTCCATCAGAGCCGGGGATCACTGGTACACCGAGATTCTTCATCATCGCGCGTGTCTCCGACTTGTCGTGAAAGAGCGCGAGCACCTCGGGCGGTGGTCCGATGAACGTGAGGCCGTGATCGCGACACACCTCGGCGAAGTCCGCGCTCTCGGACAGGAACCCGTAGCCGGGATGGATGGCCTGCGCGCCGCTGATGAGCGCGGCGGACATGATCGCCGGGATGTTGAGATAGGAGTCGCGCGCCGCGGCCGGACCGATGCAGATCGCCTCGTCGGCGAGGTGCACGGGCAGGCTGTGCGCGTCGGCCTCGCTGTACACGAGGACCGACTGAATGCCGAGCTCGCGACATGCGCGGATCACTCGGAGAGCGATCTCGCCGCGATTTGCGATCAGGACTTTATCGAAGGAAATGAAGCGCCTCCTCCAGAGTCTTCGTGTCGGACACGTTGGCCGTCCGCGCATCAGGGAGGATCCGTTTCGCGAGGCCGGTCAGGACATCGCCAGGGCCGAACTCCACGAACGCGGTCGCGCCCTCCCCTGCCGCGCGCCGCATGGAACCGACCCACTGTACGGGAGACCACACCTGTTTTTCGAGCAAATCCGGGAAATCACGCGCATGTTCGTGCTTTTCAGCGTCCACATTGGCGATGACCGGCAGCTGGAGCGCCTCCCATCGCGCAGCCCGCAGAGCGGCCGCCAGATCGAACGCGACGGCGCGCATGGACGGCGAGTGGAACGCGCCGGACGTGCGCAGCGGCATCACGCGCCTGGCGCCCGCCTGCTTCAGCGCGGCGGTCGCGCTCTCGAAGTCATCGCGCGGGCCGCTGATCACGACCTGCCCAGGGGCATTGTCGTTCGCGATGACCATGCGCGTCTGCGCGATCGCACGCGCGATCGTGTCGGGATCGCCGCCGATGACCGCGAGCATCCCACCCGATCGATCGGCCACTTGCATGAGCTCACCGCGCTTTCGCACCAGACGCACCGCGTCCGTGAGCGGCAGTGCCCCGCCCGCGACGAGTGCGGTGAATTCGCCGAGCGAATGACCGAGAAGCGCGACTGGTTCTGCGAAGGTGCCGCCCGCTTCCTGCGCGGCACGCAACGCGGCGACCGAGGCGGCGAGAAGAGCCGGCTGCGTGTTCGCTGTGAGATCAAGCTCGGACTGCGGCCCATCCCAGGCCAGCTTCTTCAAGTCGAGAGCGATCGCCTCCGAGGCTTCGTCGAAAACGCGCATCGCGCTCGGATATCGCTGGGCGAGCTCGCGCGACATCCCGACGACCTGCGAGCCCTGCCCCGGGAACAGCCACGCCACGCTCCCCATTGGAGCGCGGAGTCTATGTCAGTCGAGCCGGATCGAAGCCGTCGAGCGTGCGTACGACGTTTGCGAATCGAACGTCGGCAGCCGGGTCGACTGACCTGTCGCGACGTCGATGACGAGATCCTCGCCGACGCCGAAGTGGAGGATCACGGCGCTGCCGTCCGCGCGGAAGAACCACGGCCCACCCGGTGAGCGGCCCGCGGGGAATTCGTACACGGTGCGGAGCCCGGCCGACGCCGACCAGAGGGCGATCCGGCCGGAACCGCCGTTCAGCTCGAACGCGGTGAGACCGACGTCGCTTGCGCCGGGACGGAACCCGATGACATTGAGCGACAGACCCGCGGGTAGACGTTGATCCACCCGCGCACCGTATTCGGCCAGTGGCCAGGTCCACACAGAGCAGCCTGTCGCGGCGGCGCACTGCAGTCCGACGACCGTTCGCGCATCGGGGGACGCGGCATACGCGGTCGGGCCGTCGACCGGAACGATCTTCGTACCGGAGGGCCCAATGACGAGGTAGGTGCTCTTCTTCCCTTCGACCGGTGGATACGGAGTGATCTGCGCGGCCAGCGTGCCAGCCGACTTGTCCCAACCGACGATCTGGTAGTAGCTGCCATCGGTGATCCGCGCGAACTCTCGCACCGTGCCCGTCGTCAGGTCGAGCGTCCGTATCGAGTCGTACTTCGGGATGACACCCTGCGTCGCCCCCGAATCCTGCGCGGTGAACGCGATCGCGCTCATATCGGCGGACCACACCACCGACCCGGGGTTCTCGTTCGGCAGAGCAAGAAGGCGCCGCTGCTCGGTCGGCTTCGTTCCGTCGAGGAGGTAGTAACCCCATGGCCCGCTGGGGTCCGGCTGCGCGGCGTAGATCGCGCGATTGCCATTTGGCGAGACCGTGCCACGGAACTGGTTGGAGTAGCTCCGCGCGAGCTCGCCGACGCTCGTCGTGCGACCTTCGGGCAGGATCTGCGGCCCGGAGCCTGGCTCCCAGCCCGGGCGCGGGCCCCAGTAGATGACGCCGAAGCCAGGCTTCAGCAATGCTGCATTTGGCGTCGCGGGCGGCGCGGCGGTGAGGCGCGGGCTCGCGGTCAATGTCGCGGTCGCGGTCGAGGGACTGGGCGATTGACTCGCGCTCGATTGCGCTTCCGGGCTCGGACGTGGAGCGAAGAAGGTCAGCGCGACGACCAGCAGGACGGTCACGATCAGGACGAGGGCCGCGACAAGACCGACCCGCGACGCCGTGCTACCCGATGGTGATGACAAAGAGCGCCTGCCCGTACTCGACCGGAGCGCCCGTGGTGACGAGCACTTCACGCATCTCTCCGTCGGCCGGGGCTTTGATCTCAGAGACGTGGCCCAGCGTCTGGATCCCGCCGAGCACCTCGCCGCGTGTTACCGCGTCGCCGGGATTCCACGAGCGCGGTCCGTTGAAGATCCCGACGGACGACGCGTGAACGCGCTGCGTTTTGGGCCCCGTCGGTGCGCTCGCATCGCTCGACGCCATGGCGTGCGCCGGGCGCTCCACTGACGGCGCGCCAGTGGTCTGGATGACGCCCCCGCGACGCGTGACTGTGACCGCGAAGCCGTCCGCCTCGACCTCGATCGTCGACGCGGGCGATCCCTCGATCAGCTTCATCAGGTCATCGAGCAGACCAAGGACCTGGTCGGAGTCGCTCAAGTCCGGTCACCTCCGAGCATCTTCGGGATCCTTCGCCACCATGGCTGCTCCGCTGACGACGCGATCGCAGCGCCGGACTCCGAGAGCGCGCCGAATCCGCGGAAGCGCTCGTAGCGCGCGGAGAGCAGGTCGTTCACCGTGACGCGTTCCAGCTTCGCGAGCTGCGCGACGAGCGCGGCCTTGATCGATCTCGCGGTGGCGTCGTGATCGGCATGCGCGCCGCCGGCGGGCTCGGGGATGAGCCCGTCGACGATGCCGAGCCGCAGGAGGTCGGACGCCGCGAGCTTCAGTG
>JANMWW010000368.1:0-9950 GCA_031394155.1 Chloroflexota bacterium
TGATCGTGCGCCGCGCGCTCTGACGCGTCGGCTCAAACACACGGCGCTTCCAGAACGGCCGGGACGCAAGTCCCGGCCGTTCTGCTGTCCATGTCATCCCTCGCGTGGATCACCGATCGTCAGGACGAGATCCTTCGCCTCGTCGCGCGCGGCATGACCTCGAAGGAGATCGCCCGCCACGAGGGCATCAGCCTTCACACGGTCAACACGCACGTGCGGCGCGCGCGCGATGTGCTCGGAGTCGGAACGCGCGCGGCCGCGGTTGCGCTGGTCGTCAGGTCGCGACGCCGGAGAGCCCGAGCTCGACCGACACGCGATCGAGAGCGATGACGATCTCGCCCACGAGCTCGTCGAACGGGATGCCCAGATCCTCCGCGCCCTTCTGCATCATGTCGCGGCTCACCGCGCGTGCGAAGGCCTTGTCCTTCATCTTCCTGCGGACCGCGGGCGCATCGACGTCGCGCACGGCTTTGGAAGGCCGCACCAGCGCGACGGCGGTGACGAATCCCGTGAGCTCGTCAACGGCGTAGAGCGACTTCTCCATCGCGGTGACGCGCGGGATGCCGGTGTGATCGCCGTGCGATTGGATCGCGTGGACGATCGGGCCGGGCACGCCGGCCTGCTCGAGGATCGGCTTTCCGTTCTGCGGGTGACCCTGCGGGTCGCGCTCGTAATCGAAGTCGTGCAGGAGACCGGTGACGCCCCAGACCTCTTCGTCCTCGCCGAACTTCGCCGCGAAGTAGCGCATCGCCGCCTCGACCGCGAGCCCATGCTTTCGCAGGCTGTCCCCCTGGGTGTGCTCGCAGAGCAGCGCCCACGCTTCGTCGCGCCTCATGACGTGCCTCCCTGGAAATCCGCGCACCGCGAATGCTAGGCTCGGAAGCGTGATCGAGGTGACTCCGGCCGCGGCCGACAAGCTCCGCGAGCTTCGCGGCGCCGACCCGTCCCGCGCATATCTTCGGCTCTGGGTCGCCGGCCGCAGCTGCTGCGGTTACCAGTACTCCCTCGCGTTCGACGAGAAGGCCGAGGAGGACGACTCGGTGCTCGAGCAGGCCGGCATCCCCGTGGCGATCGACGCGCAGAGCAGTCCGTATTGCGATGGCGCGACCATCGATTACCTCGATGAGTCGAGTGGCCCAGGCGGTTTCGTCGTCACCAACGAACGCATGGGCGGCGGCTGTTCCTGCGGGCACTAGGCCCCGGCGACCTCTCGCGTGACCGGCTGCGGCTGCCTCATCCTCATCGCCGTGCTCGTCGGCGGCATCCTCTTCATGATCTTTGGCTCGACCGATCCCGGTGAGCCGATCGCGCAGGCGGGAGCATTCCTCGCCGCGCTCGTCCTAATGCTGCGGATGACGCTCGTGCCAGTTCGTCGCGGCCTCGTACGCGCGCGCCGCGCGTAAGAGCAGCGCCTCGCGCCACGGCGCGGCCGCGAGCTGCAGCCCAATTGGCAAGCCGTCTTTCGTGAATCCGCATGGGATGGACAGCGCTGGCAGCCCCGTGAAGTTGAACGGCGACGTGAACGTCGTGAGCCGCGCCACGGTCGCGATGGCGTCCTGCCCTTCGCGCTGCGGTGCGGCGGTCGGCGTCGTTGGCGTCAGGATGAGTCCGTCTTGGCCAATGGGGCCAATAGGGCCAATGGGGCCAATGAGGCTGACCCATTCACGCCGGATCTCGACCGCTGTGCGCCGGGCTCGCGCCGTCTCGACGCCGCCGATCTGCTGACCGGCCCGGAGTCTCTGGAGCACGTCGCTGCCGAAATCGTCCGCGCGCGCTTCCAGTCGCTCGCGATGGAACGTCGCGGCGTCGACCGACAGGATCGCGCGCTGCGTCTCGCGGAGCTCATCCGTTCGGGGTAGGGGCCGTTCGACCAGGATCGCGCCGAGATCGGCAAGCGTGCGCGCCGCATCGCGAACGGCTTTCTCGACCTCCGGATCGACATCATCAAAGAAGTAGCCGGCGGGAACGATCACGCGCACTCCTTTGATCCCGTCGTCCAGGTGTGTGACGTAGTCCTCGACATCGAGCTGCGCTGCGACCGGGTCGCCCTGATCCCAACCGGCCAGGCACTGCAGCCCGATCGCGAGATCGCGGACCGAGCGCGCGAGTGGACCCGCGTGATCGAGGGACCACGAGAGCGGCACGGCGCCGCGCAGTGAGACGCGGCCGTACGTCGGCTTCAGGCCGGCGACGCCGCAGAGCGCCGCGGGGATGCGGATCGATCCGCCGGTGTCGGATCCCGGCGATAGGAAGCACATACCTGTCGCGACCGCGATGGCCGTGCCGCCGCTCGACCCGCCGGGGATGCTCGCGGGATCCCAGGGATTCTTTGCCTTGCCGAAGTGCGGGTTCTGGTTGGTGACGCCGAAGGCCCATTCATGCAGGTTGGTCTTTCCCAGGAACACGGCGCCGGCGGCGCGCAGCTTCGCCGCGACCGCGCTGTCCTCTTTGGCGACGTTGTCGGCGAAGATCTTCGAGCCGGCGGTGGTGACGTCTCCCTGGACGTCAAACAGATCCTTCAACGCGACCGGTATGCCGTGGAGGACACCACGGTCATGGCCTGCCGCGAGCTCGCCGTCCGCTCGCGCGGCATCCGTCAGCGCGCGATCGAGCGTTTTCGAGATGAACGCGACGAGCTCGCCGTCCAGGCGCTCGATCTGAGCGATGCACGCCCGGGTGAGCTCGACGCTCGATGTCTTGCGCGCGCGCACCAACGCGGCTGCTTCGTGCATCGGCAGGAGCGCGAGATCGTTGGCGATGTTCGCGATGGTACGGGCGTGTATCGTCCGGCGTCGTGAGCGATCGTTCCTTCGTGCGGTTCGGAGGCCTCGCAGGGATCCTCCTCGCGATCACTTCCTGGGCCGCGGTCATCTCGTACTACACCGTGGCGAAGGCTGGCGCGGACGCCATCGGGCTCCAGGTGTTCCAGCTGCTCTACGGACTCATCGCCTTCTGGGCGCTGTTGGGCATCGTGGCCGTCTACTGGGTCGTCCGCGCGTATGGGGAAGCGTGGTCGTTCTTCGCGACACTGGTCGGCTTCGGCGCGTCACTGGGTACGATCACCTCCTCCTTCTACCATGCGGCCGTGATCCGAGAGGTCGCCGCGAAGCCTGCGTTGGTGACACCGACCGCGTCGCCGGCCGATCCACTCAGCGTGATGACGTTCGCGCTCACAGGCCTGTGGTTCTTGATCGCGAACGTGTTGCTCTGGAAATCGGCGTACCCACGTCTGCTCGTCTTCCTCGGGTTCGTCGCGGTCGCGGATCTGTTCGTCGGATTCTTCGCTGCGCTCTCGGGGAACGCTGCAGTGCTCACGTACGCAGGCATCATCGCCGGCGCAGTGGGCGGTCCGCTGTACTGGCTGTGGCTCGGCATCCTGCTGCGGAGGTCACAGGCCGTTCGCGAGTAAGCCGCCAATGGTCACGCCGGAATGGTGCCGAACGGACCTTCACACGTCGGATGCTCTCGCACACTGTTCGTGGTGCGGCGTCATGCATTGCCGCACGGAGGAATGACGTGAGTACGTTGATCGAGGCGAAGCCAGGCGACCGGGTGTCGAGTGCCCTTGTTGGAGGGCTGTTCGGGGCGCTGGCGATCGCGTTGACCACCGCGCTCACCGTCGGCGTCATCGGAGCGACGGGTGGGATTCGCTCCGGAGGCGGCCCCGCCGCAGCCACGGCGATGCCCGCTACCATGCCGATGACCACCACGCCTCAGACCGCCCCCCAAACAGCGCTGGCTCCGGCGAAGACCGTGACGGTGAAGTCCATCGCCCTCCCGGCCACCGCCGTGGCTCCGCCCGTGACACGCGCGGTCCCCTCGACCGTTCGCGTCGACTTGCAGACGCAGGAGGTCATCGCGGAGATCGAGAAGGGCGAAACCTACTCGTACTGGACGTTCAACGGGAGCGTCCCCGGCCCGATGATCCGCGTCCGCGTCGGCGACACGGTCGAGCTTCATCTCAAGAATGCCGCGGGTGACGTCATGCCGCACTCGATCGATCTCCATGCGGTGAACGGACCCGGTGGCGGCGCCACCGCCACCCAGACGAACCCCGGCAAGGAGACGACCGTCACATTCAAGGCGCTCAACCCCGGTGTCTACATCTACCACTGCGCGACGGCGCCGATCCCGCAACACATCGCGAACGGCATGTACGGGATGATCGTCGTGGAGCCTGAGGGCGGCCTGCCGAAGGTGGACCGCGAGTTCTACGTGATGCAGGCCGAGCTCTACACGAGCGCACGACTCGGCGTCGCTGGGCACCACGACTTTGATGGGATCAAGATGGACGATGAGTCGCCGGACTACGTTGTCTTCAACGGCAAGGTCGGCTCGCTCACCGGTGACGGCGCGATGACCGCGAAGGTCGGCGAGACCGTCCGCATCTTCTTCGGTGTCGGCGGATTCCTTCCCTCGTCGCTGCACCTCATCGGTGAGATCTTCGACAAGGTCTACCCGGAGGGCGCGGTCGGGAGCGCTGCGAACGCGAACGTCCAGACCACCCTTGTTCCCGCGGGCGGCGCGACGGTCGTCGAGTTCCGCGTCAACGTCCCGGGAACGTACACGCTCGTCGATCACGCGCTGCCGCGCGCCCTCGACAAGGGCGCCGCCGGACAACTCGTGGTCACCGGCGATCACGACACCGCGATCTACAGCGGACCACTCACAGGCGCCGGCCACTGACGCGGGCTCGGGGCTAGCGCGTCAGGGGATCGACGATCCTGCCGTTCAGCTTCGTCTCCCAATGCGTGTGCGGTCCGGTCGTCACGCCGGTCATGCCGACGAGCGCGATCGGCTGACCGCGCACGACCCGCTCGCTGACCGAGACCAGCGGCGCGCTCGTGTGGTAGTAGCAGCTCTCCAGACCTCCGGCGTGCTGTACGCAAACGCGATTCCCGCCGACGGCGATCCAGGTGTTCGCCGTCACGATGCCGTCGTCGGAGGCCGTGATCAGCGAGCCGAATGGCGCGGCGACGTCGACGCCGGTATGGCTGCCCTGCAGGAACTGCGTGATCTCACCGGCCGTCGGACGCACGAAGCGACCCGCCGCCGCATCGATCGCCGCGAGGCGCTCGGGCGCGCTCGTGTCGGGGCGCGTGTGCTCGGCTGAGCCGGCGCAGCGGTACACCTCCAGGCGTGTCGTGTGTGTGCCCGTCCGCACGACGCCGACAAAGAACTTGCCGTCAGGGCTGAACGTGCGCGCGCCGAGCATATTGGGGAGCGTCGCGACCTGGGGTCCGCTCTTCTCGTCCCACACGCGGAACGCATCGAAGGCGTTGCCTGCTGGGATCGTGGGTGAAACGCGGCCCATCAGCAGCGTGCGACCGTCGGGTGCCCACTCGTGCACCGACCCTATGATGTCGGCGAGACGCACGCTCCGCACCGCGTTCAGCTCGAAGTCGCGAAGCTCGATGCGGTCGAGATAGCGCACCAGCAGTGTCGTGCCGGACGGAGACCACTCGGTGTATCGCGCGTCGCCCAGGTCGAGCGGCAGCACCTTGGCGTCGGCGGTCGTGCCCACGAACCGCTCGAGGGTGCCGTCGAGCGAATACCGCGTGAGCGTGAAGTGGCTCGCGTCCGCGCTGAAGTACACGTCGTCTCGCGGGTACAGCGGCACGAGCTCGCTCGCGAGCGTCGCGATCGTGCGCACCGCACCTTCGCGCCACTCCCGGATCTCGCTTTTCTCGATGAACACGAGGCCGTCGCCGACCCAGCGCATCTCCGGAATCGTTGGCGTGAGCCTCGCGACGATGCGGTCGTCCGCGACGATACGCAGCTCGTCGGCATCAGGTCCCCAGTACGAGATGTAGCGCCCGGTCGCGGACCAGAGCGGATGATCGCCGACGCCGACCGGCCAAAGCTTTCCGGTGAGGACGTCGAAGGTGTCGGTGACCTCCTGCTCGCGATAACCCGTGATCGATGTCTTTGACGGCAGCTGCGCGAACCAGACGACCAGCAGCTTCGTGCTGTCCGGGGACCACTTGGACTCCATCACGTTCTCGACTGGCGGAAGCGCGATCCGGGTCACGCAGTTCTGCGAAGTCGGGACTTCCCCTGGCGGATCCGCCGGTGGAGATACGGCATCCGCAGGTCGGGCGTACAGGAGAACAACACACGCGAGCGCGAACGCGAGCCGTCGCATGGCCTCAAGTGTGGGCCACCGATTGACAGCCGAGACTACAGTCGGCAAAGCAAGCGGGAGCTTGAAGGGCTTGAGAGGGAGAGAACGATGTTTCGCCGGAGCGCGATCGCGGCCATCCTCGCGATTGGACTGACGGTTACGGGTTCTGGCTTTATTGCCGAGGCCGCCGAGGCGCCGCCGACCCCGATGGCCGCGCTTGGCGACTCGATCACCCGCGCCTACAACACCGGTCCTTCGGCGTATCAGGATTACCCGGCGAGCTCCTGGTCAACGGGCACGACGTTCACTGTGAATTCGCACCTGCTGCGCTTTGGTGCGCCGGCACCGACTGCCTTCAACGACGCGGTGAGCGGCGCGAAAATGGTCGACCTTCTGGCACAGGCCAACGTCGCGGCTGGCCAGAAGCCGGCTTACGTGACGATCCTCATGGGAGGCAACGACATTTGCACCAGGACCGAAGCCGACATGACAGCACCGGCGACGTTCGAGACGCAATTCCGCAGTGCCCTAGCCGCGCTCACCGCGGGGTCTGCGAGCCCCAAGATCTTCGTCGCAAGCATTCCGAACGTGACCAACCTGTGGACCGTGCTGAAGGACAACGGCTCGGCCCGGTTCATCTGGTCGATCTTCGGGATCTGCCAATCTCTCCTCGCCCGGCCAACATCGATGCTCGCCGCAGACGTACAGCGTCGCGCCAACGTCGCGACGAGGAACGGCGATCTGAACACGAAGCTCCGGATGGTCTGCGCCGAATTCGCGGCATGCCTCTATGACGGCGGCGCGGTGTTCAACACCGCTTTCACCGCGGCGGACGTTTCCACGCGCGACTACTTCCACCCGTCCGTGAATGGACAGAAGCGCCTGGCGTGTGCGACGTGGAACGCGAGCTACTGGGCGCCCGTGTCGAAGCCGACCTGCTAGGCCTTTCGCAGCCTGCGCGCACCCGTGACAATCTCGCGCTGCGCACGTATACGTGGCCGGCCGTCGGTCAGGTGCGTGCGCACCTTCTGCTCGTTCACGGCATCGCCGAGCACGCCGGGCGCTATCCGCACGTCGCCGCTCGCCTTGCGGCCTCGGGCATCACGACGCACGCCTACGACCAGCGTGGCTTCGGCGGCTCAGGTGGCACGCGCGCCTATGTCGATCGCTGGTCGCAGTACCACGACGATCTCGAGGATCGGCTCGCGGATGCGCGCTCGAAGGCGGACACGCTCCCGGTCGTCCTCTACGGGCACTCGATGGGCGGCCTCATCGCGCTCGGCTACACGCTCGCCGATCCGCCGCGGCCGCTGCCCGATCTCCTTGTGCTCTCCGCGCCGGCGATCGACGCGACGGTGCCGCAGTGGAAGCGCACGCTCGCGGACATTCTCGGCCGGACCGCGCCGCGTTTCGCGATCGCGAACACGTTCCCGAAGGGCGGCCTCTCGAGCGATCCGGCGGTGGAATCGGCGTACCTCGCGGATCCGATCGCGGTGCATCGCACCACCGCGCGGCTCGGCGTGTCGCTCTTCAACGAGCAGGCTCGCGTGAAGAAGCGTCTCGCCTCGGGCGGGCCGCTACCGGTGCGCACCTACGTGCTACATGGGTCGGATGATCCGATCGTCCCCGAGTGGGGAAGTCGCGCGCTCGAAGGGCGCGCGAATGTCACGCGGCGGGTCTATCCGGGGCTTCATCACGAGACGCACAACGAGCCGAGTGGCGCGGCGGTCGTCGACGACACGACCCGCTGGATCGTGAGCGCATTGGAGGAGCTCGCGACGCGTTGACTGCGGTCCCGACCGGGGTTGAACCCTTCAGTGTTTGTCGCGGGCATCGCCGTTGAGGGAACTAAGGACTTGATCGGACTCATCGCCGCCTCCAGCGGTGCACCCAAGCGGTCGTGAGAACAAAAAGGTTCGAATTGGCTCGGCGCCTCGCGCAGGTGGCGCAGCCTCGACGGCAGGCCCCGGTCAGATCACTGGCCGACCTTGACCGTCCCTTCCATATCCGTGTGGATCACGCACCGGAACGGGTAGGTGCCGGCCTGAGTGAAGGTCAGCTTGTACGCGAAGACCGCCGGCGGGGCGGGCCGGAACAGGCCGGAGCTAAGGAAACCCTTGCCATCCCAGGTCCCTGCGTCGACCACGGTCGGCGAAGGTCCTGCCGGGGAGCCCGGCGCTGGCGGCGCTGGCTGACCCGGTCCCCCGGTCGGCCCGAGCGCCTTGAGGTTGGTGCTCGCCATGCCGTCGGCCCCCTTGGTCAGAATGCCGACCGCGTCCTGCGGGACATTGAAGGAGATCGTGTGCGGGCCGAAGATCGTCCAGATGACACTGCCGCCGACGGGGACGGAGAGCTCCTTCGGTGCGAACAGCGTCGCTTGAAAACTCGGCGGGTTTGAGGTAATCACTCCTGCCTGCGCCCGGTCCGCGGTCGCCTTGCTGGAGGCGTCCACCTCAGGCTTGAGCTTGGCCACGTAGTCGTTCAGCTGCTTGTCCGCATTGACCTTGACCTGCTGCTGCGTGTCGGCGGCCTGACTTTTGTCCACGACCGTGAGCTGGCCGGTCATCAAGTCGAGATGGAGCAGGCAGATGAATCTGTACGTGCCGGGCTTGATCGCGTCCGCGAGCTTCACGCTGAACGTCTGGTCTTGTCCGAGCCAGCCGCTGTTGAAGTAGCTCTGGCTGCCATCGAAGTCCTTCTGACTTTGCTGGTCCTTGCTGCAGGGCGTCTTCACATCAGCCGGCGGCTCACCGCTTGCGAGGAAGCACGGCTGCGCTGCGGCCTGCGGGGCGGTGGGCGGTGGGGTCCGGGTGATGAGCCGCGGGAGCTTGAGGAGCTCCGGTGTGGGCGGAGGGGGCGCTGCATTCGGCGCAGGTGACGGCTGTTTCTCCAGCGAAGCCACGGCCGTATCCACCATGGTCCCGAAGGTCACCGTGTGTGGCACGCCTCGGTCGAAATTCTTGAACCGGATGGTGTCGCCGGGATGGGCCTTCAGCACGTTCGGGAAGTACGCGTCCGCTTGGAAGTTGAAAGCCTGACTCTTGCTATCGACCTGCACGTCGTAGCTGGTGGGGCCGCTCGCCGGCGACACGGACGACGGAGCCGTGCTCGTTGGCGCGCAGCCGGTCACGAGGATCGCTCCGATGGCGAACATCGACGCGAGACGGGCCAGATTCATCTTCTTCCCCCACCATTTAGCCCTCGATCACAACGGCGCGCGGCGCGCGGAGCATATCACCGGCCTCGGCGACAAAGACGGTGTCGATGCCGCCGCCACCAGCTGCTCCGCAGGTTCGATGTCGTCGGCCAGCTGGCCCGCATCGCCTCACGCGGATGATCGACGCGCTGCCCGCGGCATCGGGCGCCGCGAGCTCATCGAGGGAGCCGGCCTCTCCTGGAAGGACCAGCCCGACCGGACGCGAACCGCGGCCAGGCGGCACACTCCGCGCGTGTCTGCGCGACCGCCGGGAGCAACGACCGGAGCCGTCGAGGTCGAGGGATCGCACCTCTCCTACGAGCAGGCCGGGCGCGGCAGCGATGTCGTGCTCGTGCACGGCTCGATGCTCGATCGGCGCATGTGGGACGACCAGTTCGTCTCCCTCGCCGCGCACTTCCGTCTGCTCCGGTATGACCTGCGCGGCTACGGACGATCGCCGTGTGGCAACGCCGAGTTCGCTCATCGAGACGATCTCGCTGAGCTCCTTGAGCGCCTCGGCGTCGAGCACGCGTTCGTCGTCGCGCTGTCTATGGGGGCCGCGGTGGCGGTGGACTTCGCGCTCACGCACCCGGAGCGCGTGCGTGCGCTCGTGCTCGTCTCCAGCGGCCT
>JANMWW010000389.1:0-6321 GCA_031394155.1 Chloroflexota bacterium
CACAGCCTTCGGTGTCGCGACGCGCCGTATCACCGGCGTCACGCCCGACGTCTGCCGATCCATGATCTCGCGCTCTTCCTGCTGCGTCGGATAACCGATGACCACCTTCATCATGAAACGGTCGACCTGCGCCTCAGGCAGCCGGTAGGTGCCCTCGTGCTCGATCGGGTTCTGGGTCGCGAGGACCATGAACAACTCACCCAACGGATGGGTCGTGCCGCCGATCGAGACCTGACGTTCCTGCATCGCTTCGAGCAACGCGCTCTGCACCTTTGGAGGTGCACGGTTGATCTCGTCGGCGAGCAGGATGTCGGTGAAGATGGGACCGAGCCGCGGTCGGAAGGTCTGGTCCGCGGGGTTGTAGATCATCGTGCCGTTAAGGTCCGCGGGCAGCAGGTCGGGCGTGAACTGCACGCGCTTGAAGCTCGCTTCGATCGTGTCCGAGAGGGTCTTGACGGCGAGCGTCTTCGCCAGACCGGGCACGCCCTCGATGAGCAGATGTCCGTTGCAGAGGAGCCCGAGGAGCAGCCGGTTCACGAGGTAGTCCTGCCCGACGATGACCTTGCGGACCTCGTGGAGGACGGGCGCGATGAAGTCCCCGCGGCGCAGCACCGACTCGTCCGTGGTGGCCGGCCGATACGTCTTCACCATGTCACAGCGTACCGGCAGTCAGCCGCGTTGGTTCGGAAATCCGCCAAATCGTGCGAGGTGTCAGCCTCGCTCGGTCACGCTTGGATCGCTTGCAGCACCTCGAGCGCGTGGCCGTCCGGCTTCACGAAATACCACGCATTCTTGATCTTTCCGTCAGGGCCGACCAGGAACGAGGAGCGAATGACGCCCTCACCTCGTCCCGGCCGCTCGCCCCACGCGCCGTAGGCGTCATGCGCGGAGCGGTCGGCATCGGTGAGCAGATCGAAGTCGAGTCCGTACTTTTTCTGGAATGCCTGGTGCGAGCTCGCATCGTCCCGGGAGACGCCGAGCACCGGCACACCGAGCGCGCGGAACTGCGTCAGGTTGTCGTTCAGCTGGCACGCCTCGGTCGTGCAGCCCGGCGTGTCGTCCTTCGGATAGAAGTAGAGGAAATACCGCTTGCCCTTGAGCGATTCGTTCGTCACGGTCTTCCCGTTCTCATCAGGCATCGAGAACGCAGGTGCCTTGTCGCCAGGCTTCAGCTCCACGAGTGGCCTCCCCTGCGCAGATCGTCCCAGTCTATGAGGCGAGCATGCGTCCCGCGGTGCGGCGAGCGAGTGCCATGACTGTCATCATCGGATTGACGCCGGACGCGCTCGGGAACGCGCTCGCATCGGTGACGAACAGGCCGCGCGTCCCCCACACCTGACCGTCGGGATCGGCGACCGACGACGCGCGATCGCGGCCCATCCGGCAGCTCGACATCTGATGCGCCGAGAACAGAGCGACGCGGTTGGCGTGCACGCCGCGCCGATCGATCTCTGACACGAGCTCGTCGATCGCCGACGCGTCACGCTCGAGCGGCGGCGTGTGCAGCGTGAACACGCGGCGGGCGCCGGCGGCCGCGTGGATGCGTGCTGACTCGACCATCGCACGAGCGAGCAGTCGTCGCTCAAGCTCGCCGTTCTGGTACGCGACGAGCGGCTCGCCCGTCTTGTCGATCGTGATCCGCCCCTCGGTCCGGTCGCGCACGATCCCGATGAACGGCGCGATGTGTCGCGCCTCCGACGCGCGCGTGCGATGGGCTTCGGCTCCCCACCACGGGAACGACGCCGCGAGGATGCCCGGGTACGCCTGCGGCACCTCGAGCCGGAACCCATGCCCGCCTTCGATCTCGGCGAACGCGTCACCCATCACGGACTGCGGAACGCCAGACCAGACGCCGCCCAG
Source organism: Chloroflexota bacterium (assembly GCA_031394155.1). GTDB lineage: Bacteria > Chloroflexota > Limnocylindria > P2-11E > P2-11E > CF-39. The sequence continues at coordinate 1,861 of JANMWW010000389.1, forward strand.
ATCTTCGTCGTAGACACCGGAAGTGACCGAGACCGGGTGAAGGTGGAAATGTTTTCCGGCCTGTTCGCTCGCGATGCCCGATCGAAGCAACACGGCCGGTGACAGGAGCGCACCACCCGCAAGCGCGATGAGCGGCGCGCGCACGCGGACCTCGCCGCCGCCGACACGCGCCGTCACGCCCGTGACACGACCGTTCTCGACGTCGATGCGCCGGACATCCGCGGTGAGGATCTCCGCCCCGCTCGCGCACCCATCGACGAGGTAGGTGCGCATCGTCGACTGCTTCGCGCCGAGGCGGCATCCCAGCGTGCACGGGCCGCAGTCGCCGCAACCCCTCACGTTGCGCGAGATCGTCGACGTCGACACGCCCAGCGCGCGCGACCCGCGCTCCAAGGCGGCGTTCGGGCCGTTGCGCGCGCTCTCGTCCGTATCGACGTGGGTACGGCGTTCGACGGTGTCGTAATGCGCGCCCAGATCGTCGATACCGGCTGCGCGCCACTCCTCTGCTACGGCGGGGCTGATGCGCAGCGACGTGTTCCAGTTCACGACGGTCCCGCCACCGAGCGCGGAGCCTGCGAGCAATGCGATAGCGCGATCGACGGTGGCCGCGATGCCGCGGTCGACGAACAGTGACGAGTAGCCCGCGAGCTCGCGCCCGTCGAACTGGTCCTCGAAGCGCGGTGTGGCACGCTCGACCACGACCACGCGCTTTCCCGCGGCAGCAAGCTCCGCGGCCACGACTCCCCCACCCGCGCCGGAGCCGATGACGCACACGTCCGCCTCGATGACCTCGCCCGCGCGCGGCGTACGCACTCGGACCGCGGCGCGCGGAGCGGGCGGCGGCGGTACGGGACGCGAATAGCCCATCGCCGCGGCGTAGGGGGATCCGTCGACGCCGTACGAATACAGAAGGACAAGGCGCTTCATCACCTGGAAGGCGCGGCGCTTCAACGCGAGCGGGCTGGTGGCCCAGCGCTTGAGATAAGCCTCGCGCTCCGCGGCTGCGAGCGCGCTGAAGCGTGAGGGACGGCCGGTGAGGACGACGTTGAGGAGCGGTGATTCGATCGTGTCGAGGAGCTGGTCAAGCTCGGCGAGGAGAGCGGGACGTCCGAGCGCCGTTACCTCGCTACGTAGGATCGCGGGAACGCCGAGGTCGCTCGCAGATGGGAGCTGGGCGTCACCGGGTACGAACGCGTCGCACAGCGCGACCAGCGCGCGAGCCCGATCGACCACGCGGCCAGCCTATCGCTTGACGCTCGATGCGGCGCTGCAGATCGACGCGGCGGTCGCGCCAGGCATTGAGCGCCGTATACATGAGCACCCACAACAGTCCAGCGATCGGGACCGCGAAGAGCGCACCGATGACGCCGCCGACCTCGAAGCCGAGGACGAGCGCAAGGATCGAGGCGATCGGGTGGATGCCGACGGCGCGCGCGGACAGCCGCGGCACGAGCACGTTGGACTCGAGCTGCTGAATCACGACAAGCGCGAGCAACACCCAGAGCACGGTCGTGCTGGACATGGTCCCCGCGATGAGGAGCGGCGGGATCATACCGACGATCGGCCCGACCATCGGGATGAACTCGGCGAAAGCCGCGAAGACACCGAGGAAGAGAGCGTACGGAACGCCGATGACGAAGAGCGTCACTGTCACGAGGGCACCCAGCGAGACCGCGACGAGCAGTTGCGCGCGCACGTAGGCACCGAAGACACGCGCGACCTCGCGGAAGACGCGTCGTACCGCGGGCCTGCGCGATGGCTCGAAAGTGCGGAGGGTCGCAAGCCGGAAGCGGCGCTCGTCGATCAAGAGGTAGAAGGTCACGACCAACACCAGCACCAGATCGACCAGGCCCGAGATGAACGCCATCGCGAATTCACCGGTGTGCTGCGCGATCGCAGGCGCCTGGGTCGTGACCGTCTGTGTGAGCTGCTCCTGGAGGTTCGAGGGAAGGACGTACGGGCCGATCGTGAGCGTCCGCTTTCCTTGCAGGGCATCGGTGATCTGCCCGATCTGCTGAGAGAACCGATCCCCTTCGGTGGCGAGCTGCCACACGACGAGGCCCGCAGCGCCGAAGATCACGAGCAGCGTTCCGAAGAACACGACGGTCGCTGCGACGCGCCGTGGCATGAGCGCCTGGAGCCGGTTGATCAGAGGCGCGAGCGCGAATGTGAGCACGGCCGCGACGCCCGCGACGACCAAGACGTGTCCGAATGGCTGAAGCGCCTCGATCGTCGTGCGGGCCGTGACGAGCACCGCCAGCACCGCGAGGATGCCGACGAGGAAGTACGCGGGCCACCAATCGAGCAGCGCCGGCACGCCCGCGCGCCGCGGGCTCCAGCGCGCGATGCCACGAAGCTGCACGTCCTGGATGGCGTCCTTTGCCGGGCCGGGCGGCGAGTCACGCGGCGGGACCGCCGCCGTGGCATCGGCTGGCGCGTCGACGGGGGGCACGGCCCGCACGACCTCGCCGGCGTGCGCGAGCGGGGTGTCGACCGCCGGCGCATCCGGCACGTCGACGTCGGAATCAAGGGGCATCGGGGCACTACGAGCACGCCCTGTGCCAGCGGCACGCTGGGCGAGCGGGTGTGTGGACGCTTGGTCGGTGCGGTGACAGCCTGAACGCAGCCGAAGACCGCGCCTACGATGACGTCCGAAACAGCACGCGGAGGGATCTATGTTCCGGCGACTGCTGTCTCGGTCTGGACGATCGTCGCGATCCTCGCGTTCATCGCGGCCCCCGCGAGCTCTGCCGGTGGCGCGGCCCTACCGCCGCAGGGGCTGCAGTCGAATGACGCGTACGCCGCGAGCTTCGGTGACCATCACGTCAAGAACGTGTCGGCGACGACTCAGCAGACGAGCTGCTACACCCCCGAGGTCCCGTTCTTCACCAACGATGGACCGAACGACGGCTACACCGGGATGACGCGGTGCACCCGCGCGACGACCGGTGAGGCGCCCGGGCCATACGCGACCCAGCTCGGAAGCAACGCCGGCTATCCGGCGGTGACCTCGATGCTGGTGAAGGACCACTCCGAATCGGACATCCGCGTGGATCCGACGAACGCGAAGCACCTGATCGGTCAGTCGAAGTGGTTCGTGAGCGCCGAGGGCTACAACCACCTTCTGGGCTTCTACGAATCGTTCGACGGTGGCCAGAGCTGGCCGAACCAGGGCCATGTGCCCGGGTACGAAGGCTGGACCGACAACACCGACCCGGTGGGCGCCTTCGATCGATACGGGAACTTCTATTCGCTCGTCCTTCCGTACCAGTTCTTCTACAACGCCGACGGCACACACAACTTCGCGATCAACCCGAACAACATGCCGAACCCGAGCCTGCCGTCGGAAGCCATAACCGTCGCGGTGCGGCCACACGGCGCCTCGAGCGCGAACGACTGGATCGCGACGCACAACGGTGGGCCTGACTACGTCGCGATCTATCCGGCGAAGGGCCGTGAGCCCGACAAGCAGTGGATCGCGATCGACACGAACCCCAAGAGCCAATTCGTCGATCGCATCTACGCGATGTGGGTCGTGTTCACGGGATGCTGCGCAGCTCAGCCCTACGTCGCGACGGCGCAGGCTCTGCCCAACGGAACGCATACCGATTGGTCCGCCCCGGTCGCGCTTCCGCAGATCCCCGCGACCCCGCAGGGCGCGACCTATCTCCTGCCGCACATCGCGCCAGACGGCTCAGTGTGGACCACGCTCGTGAACGAGAGCCCGGCGCACAGCTTCTGCTGCGCGACGATCTTCGTCGACTCGTCAAAGGACGGCGGCGCGACGTGGACGAGCGCGGGCTCCATCGACAACATCACCGTGCCGCCGTTCCGTTACTCGAACACGACGTTCCGCGACGGCATCCTTCAGAGCTTCGGCGTTGGTCCCATCAAGAAGAAGGACGGCCCCTACCCGCTCTATATCTCGTGGGAGGATGGGAGCACGGGTTTCAGCAACCTGTTCATTGCCGCGTCGTATGACGAAGGCGCCCACTGGACAACGCCGATCCAAGTGAACGACAACGTCGACCCAGCGGACGAATTCCAGCCGAACGTCGACGTGGCCGCGGACGGCACGGTCAGCGTGGCGTTCTACGACCGGCGACTCGCGTGCCCCGCGGAGAGGTCCGACGAAGCGGCAGCAGCCGGCCTCGCGCTCGATCGAATGAACCCGCGCTACGCCGCGACCCCTCCGTACGACGCGACCAACTACTGCGTCAACACGAGCGTCCAGTTCTATACGCCGAAGCTCGCGCCGAAGGGAAATAACCTCCGCCTCAGCGCGCACAGCTGGGATCCGCAGCTGAACGCGCCACACAGCGGGTGCCCGACGTGTCTGACGACGTTCATCGGGGACTACTTCGGGATCATCTCCGCGAACGGGACCTTGTATACGACGTCCGTGAGCACCTATGACTACGGCGCGAACTCAGCGCATTACCAGCAGCAGATCATCGGGAT
>JANMWW010000016.1:0-6691 GCA_031394155.1 Chloroflexota bacterium
GCGACCCCAACGCCCTCTGACACCAACGGCAGCAATGGCACCAACGGCACCGGGACCAACGGCCCCGCGAACGCCGCGACAAGTGGTCCGACTGCAACGGCCACGCGTCGCGAGGCACCGCCCGCTGCGCCGAGCCGCAAGTACTACACCATCACCGAGCTCACCGAAGCGAAGCCAAAGGACCTCCTCGCGTACGCGAAGGAGTTCGGCGTCACCGACATCACCCCCGGCATGAACAAGCAGGACGTGATCACGCGCATCCTGCAGGGGCAGACCGAAGCGCAGGGCAACATCTTCGCCCAGGGCATCCTCGAGATCGTCGAAGACGGCTTCGGATTCCTCAGGCGCCGCAGCCTGCTTCCCTCCCCTGACGACGTGTACGTCGGATCGAGCCAGGTGCGCCGGCTCGGACTACGCACCGGTGACTTCATCACCGGCCAGACACGTCCCCCGAAGGACAACGAGAAGTACTTCAGCCTCCTCCGAGTCGAGGCCGTCAACGGCATGGATCCGGAGGTCGCGAAGCGCCGTCCGCACTTCGAGGATCTGACGCCGGTCTTCCCTGACCAGATGTTCGACCTCGAGATCGAGGGCGCGAACCTCAGCCAGCGCCTCATCAACCTCGTCAACCCGCTCGGCCTCGGGCAGCGCGCGCTCATCGTGTCGCCGCCGAAGGCCGGCAAGACCACGCTGCTGAAGGACATCGCCAACGGCATCGCAGGCAACCACCCCGACACGCACATCATGGTGGTGCTCGTCGGCGAGCGGCCTGAGGAAGTCACCGACATCCGCCGCTCGATCAAGGGCGAGGTCTTCTCATCGACCTTCGACGAGCCCACCGAGAACCACACCCGCGTCGCCGAGCTCGCGCTCGAGCGCGCGAAGCGGCTGGTGGAGGGCGGCCGTGACGTCGCGATCCTCCTCGACTCGATCACGCGTCTCGCGCGTGCGTACAACCTTGCCGTGCCGCCGTCGGGCCGCACGCTCTCCGGTGGTATGGACCCCGTCGCGCTGTACCCGCCCAAGCGATTCTTCGGCGCCGCCCGCAACATCGAGGGCGCAAACGGCCTGGAGGCCGGGTCGCTTTCGATCTTTGCCACCTGCCTCGTCGACACAGGCAGCCGCATGGACGACGTGATCTATGAAGAGTTCAAGGGCACCGGCAACTCCGAGATGATCCTCGACCGCAAGCTGCAGGAGCGTCGCACCTTCCCTGCGATCAACATCCCCGCCTCCGGCACGCGCCGCGAGGAGATGTTGCTCTCGCCCGAGGTCATGCGCCAGGTCATCCTGCTGCGGAAAATGCTCTCGGCCGTCGGTCAGATCGAAGGCACCGAGCTTCTGATCCAGCGCCTCGCCAAGACGAAGACGAACAAGGAGTTCCTCTCGTCCATCGCGAAGGCGATGGAGTCCGACAAGAACTAGCTCGGGCTATCCCAGTATCTGGCTGATCCCGGAGAGCGTGCGCAGCGCGCCGACGACGAACGGGATCGCGAACGCCGCATAGGCGATCACTGGCGGCAGCCCGCGCCACCGCACGATGGCCGGCACGATCGTGACCACAGCGAACAGCAGCAATAGCACCGGGTCGCCCAGTCCGCCGATCGATGTGAAGAACAGGGCCGCGAGCACGACCACGGCGGTTCCCGCGAGCCACCCGAAGACCTCGAGCGCGCTCGTCTTTCGGTCGGCCCTCTCGATAGCGCGACGGATCCGGTCGAAGAGCCACGCGGTCAACGTGCCGAACGCGACGAACAGCGCGGCGAACGTCGCGACGTTCACCGGTGCCGAGCCGAAGCGCTGGAAGTCGAAGTTCGCAGGCTCGATGAAGACGAAGCCAGCGGCCAGCAGCAGGCTCAGCCCGAACGCGACGCCCTGCCAGGGACGGAGCCTTCGAAGCCAGGGCTCGGCCGAGGCGTAGATCGCGGCACCCAGGACACCGGCGGGGATCCCGACGAACAACGCGATGGCCAGCGTCCCGGCCAACGTGATTTCACCGACGCGATTCCCGGCCGCGGTCTCGACGCCGATGAGCTCAGGACGCGCCATGGATCCAGCCACGCGCATCGCGATGCGTCCCAGGACGCCGGCGATGAGCACGCCCGAGATGATCCCCGCGAGCGACGCGGCCCCGACGTGTCTCCCCAGTGCGCGGAACGAGAACACGCGCGCACTCTAATGTCGCTCGCCTGCCTGCCTACTGCCCGTACGGCTTGAGCGGTGGGTCGAGCGGAAGCTCCTCACGGTTGTCCCACTCGCGCATCGATGCGTCGTAGACGCGCACGTCGTCGAATCCGGCCAGCCGAAGTGCGAATGCGCTATGCGCAGCTCGCCAGCCGACCTCGCAGACGGTGACGACCCGGTCTCTCGGCGTGATGCCCTTGCCTTCGAGGATGCGGCGGATCTCGCCGGGCGAGCGGAAGACGTATGGCTCCTGGCCAGCGAGCATCTCCGTCCACACGAGATGGCTCGCTCCTGGGATGTGACCGACGCGCTTGTGGTCCATCGAGTTGGAGCCATGCCATTCCGCGTCGCTGCGCACGTCGAGCAGCTTCGTCGCGGTGCCGATCTCGCGACGGAGGTCTTCGGCGCGGCAGATGATCGACGCGTCCACGCTGGGCGTGAAGTCGCCCGCCGCCACCGTGGCCGCCTCCATCGCCACCGGCCCGCCCGCCGCGACGTACGCCGCGAAGCCGCCGTCCGCGAGGCGTGTATCGGCGTGGCCGTGATAGCGCAGGAACCACCATGCGCGGCCGGACAGCATCCCGTCGCCGAGGACGATGACCGAGGTGTTCGCGGAGATCCCGAGCGCGCGGATCGCGGCCCCGGCCTGGTCGGGCGGCATCACATGCAGCGGATCCGCGACGTCCTTGTAGTCGTTGCGCGCGCTGATCGAGCCAGGCACGTGCCCGGTCGCGTATTCCTCTGGCTTGCGGGGATCGATGACGCGCACGTTCTGATCGGCGTGATGCGCGGCGAGCCACTCGGGCGAAACTAAAAGAGCCTCGGTCACGCCGGCCACGCTACCCGACGCGGAGAGCAGGGAACGTCACCTGCGACGCAGAGCGCAAGCCCGGGCCGATCTTCTCTGTGAGTCCACCTGGGGAGAGTGGTGCCGTGGTCCGCCCTGCCGCGACCGGCCTGGCTACCGCGTTCTACCGCCTGTATCTGCTCGACGCGCTGGCGACCGAGCCGGCCCGGCCAGCGGCGCTGCTCGCGCGGATCGCGGCCGAGCGTCTCCCGCTGTCGAGCGGGGGCTTCAGCCGCGCCCTTCAAGGGCTGCTCGAGGGCGGCTACCTCGTCGCGGCGAACGAAGGCGCGGTCGCGCTGACCGCGCTCGGCGCGGCCGAACGGATGGCCGAGCGGGAGCGGTGGCGCAAGGTCATCCCAAGCGTGGCACGCCTGGTGGGCGAGAACGAGATCGTGCCGCGGCCCGCGCCGGCCGTCGCGGAGACGTCGGTCCGTTACCGGACGGCCGAGGTCGCGGAGACCTACCTCGATCGTGTGCTCGTGTCGGCCATTCGCGAGCGCCTCGCGCAAGCGCGCGATGGTGGCCGCGCGTTCGCTCTCGTGCTGGGCGTCGTGGACGTCGACGCGTTGTCAGAGGCCACGCGTCGCGCCATGGTGCATCGCACGATCCGCGCGACACTCGGCGGAAGCGCGACGATCTTCGGCGGGGACACCAGCGCATTCCGGTACGGCGACGCCGGTGTCGCGCTCGTCGCGCCGATCCTGGGCGACGCGGCGCGCAGCTCGCACCTCGCGGCACTCCTGCGCGCGCGTATGGACGAGCTCCTGCGCGCGATGAGCGTCACCGTACGCGCGTTCCATGGCACTCGCTGGAACGTACGCGTCGGCGAGGCCACCTGGGCGACCGAGATAGCGGCCAGCGGCGCGCTCCTCAGGATCGCGCAGGACGCGCTCGCGCGGGACGGCTCACTGAGACCTGCCGCCTAGACGTTCGCGCGCACAGGCGATGGAGTGGCTAGACGGGGACCTGACGGATAAGGCCTAGCGGAACCTAGACTCCGGTTGTGCCAACGAGCTCCAGCGCAGCGCGCGTCGCGCGGACCACGCTGACCGTCGACGAGGCACTTGCGCGGATCCTCGCGCGGGTCTCACCGCTCCAGGAGGTCGAGGCACCGCTGCTCACGTCCATCGGCTCGGTGCTCGCGCGCGATGCGATCGCCGACCGCGACGTGCCGGCATTCCGCAACTCGGCGATGGACGGCTACGCGGTGCGCGGATCCGATGTGCAGGGTGAGCACGCGCGCCTGCGCGTGATCGGATCCATCGCGGCAGGCGCGATGCCCGAGGGAACAGTGGGTCCGGGCGAGGCGATGCGGATCATGACCGGGGCGCCCGTGCCCGACGGCGCGGACACCGTCGTGCGGGTCGAGGACACCGACAACGGCACCGAGGCCGTGACGATCACGCGTGCGACGCCGCTCGGAATGGCTGTGCGAAACGCCGGCGAGGACCTGCGCCGCGGTCAGACCGTGCTTGCTGCGGGCACTGTGCTCCGTGCCGCCGAGATCGGCGTCCTCGCGTCGCTCGGCTACGAGCGCGTGACGACCATCCGTCGTCCCAACGTCGCGATCGTCTCCACCGGCGACGAGCTCGTCGACATCTCCGAGGTGCCCCGCCCGGGACAGATCCGCGACGCGAACCGCTACTCGCTCACGGCGGCGGTGCGAGCCGCGCACTGCGCGGCGTTCGAGCTGGGCATCGCGCGCGATGACCCTGATGACGTGAAGCACGCGCTCGGCAACGCCGCATTCGGCGACATCATCGTGACCAGCGGCGGCGTGTCGGTCGGCGACCACGATCACGTGAAGCCGGTCGTCGACTCGATGGGCTCGATGGATTTCTGGTCGATCGCGATCCGACCGGGTCGCCCCCTAGCGTTCGGCGAGCTGAAAACGAAGCGCGGCAGCGTCCCGATCTTCGGACTTCCGGGCAATCCGGTGTCCGCGCTGCTCACGTTCGAGCTGTTCGTGCGGCCAGCCCTACTCAAGATGGCCGGCCACAACAAGCTGCATCGGCCCCGCGCGAAGGCGAAGCTGCTCGATCGCCTTGAAAAGCCGACCGGGCTGCGGACGTTCGTGCGAGGTATCTACGACCGCGAGAACGGCACAGTCCGGTCGACCGGGCCGCAGGGCTCGGGGATCCTGAGCTCGATGGCTCTCGCCAATTGCCTCATCGATCTGCCCGAGGCAACGGCGGCCGCCGAGCGCGGCGAGACGGTCGACCTCATCCTCACCGATCTCGTCGAGGATCACTGATGCCTGCGAAGAAGCTGACGCACATCGACGCGAAGGGTGCCGCGCGAATGGTCGACGTGAGCGCGAAACCGGCGACAGATCGCCGCGCCACAGCGCGCGGGAAGCTCCTGCTCTCGCGCGAGACGCTCGATCTCATCAAAGAGGGACGGACGCCGAAGGGCGACGTGCTCGCCGCGGCCCGCATCGCAGGGATCATGGCCGCGAAGCGGACGCCCGATCTCATCCCGCTCGCGCATCCACTGCCACTGTCGCATGCGAGCGTGGAGCTCACCGTCGAGAACGACGGCATCGCGATCCAGGCGACCGTCGGCACCACCGCGCCAACGGGCGTCGAGATGGAGGCGCTCACGGCGGTGGCCGTTGCGGGGCTCACGCTGTACGACATGCTGAAGGCGATCGAGCGCGGAGCGCGGCTGACCGACGTGCGCCTGGTGGCGAAGAGCGGCGGCCGCAGCCCCGCGTACCGCGCGAAATGACGGCCGTGCGGGCCGGCGTGATCACGGTGAGCACCCGCGGCGCCGCCGGGCAGCGCGCGGATGAGAGCGGCCCGGCATTGAGGGACGGCCTGTCCGCGGCCGGTCACGAGATCGTGTCGGCGACACTCGTCCCGGACGACGTGGCCAAGATCGCGAACGCGATCCTCGAGGCGATCCGTGCCGGAGCGAACGTCGTGCTCACGAGCGGCGGCACCGGCCTTTCGCCGAACGACGTCACACCCGAAGCCACGCGCCGCGTGATCGATCGCGAGGTGCCGGGGATCGCCGAGGCGCTTCGCGCCAGTTCGCTCGCGAAGACGCCGCACGGCATGCTCTCGCGCGGCCTCGCCGGAGCGGTGGGACCGGCGCTCGTCGTGAACCTGCCCGGCTCGCCACGCGCCGTGCGCGAATCGCTCGAGGTGCTGCTGCCCGTGCTCGATCACGCGGTCGAGCTGCTCGCCGGCCAGAGCGGCGAGAGCGGTCACGCGCGCGGTCGCTCGTCGTAGCGCGACTCGTGTGAAGATCGACGTCCGCGGTGAAGTCGCGAGCGCGCTCGCGGCCCGCAGGCCCGTCGTGGCGCTCGAGTCGACGGTCATCGCGCATGGCCTCCCCCGCCCGACGAACCTCGAGACGGCGCTCGGCATGGAGTCGGAAGTGCGTGGCGCCGGCGCGATACCGGCGACGATCGCCGTTGCGGACGGCGCGGCTGTCGTGGGTGCGGATGCGGCGTTGCTCACTCGCCTCGCGAACGATGATCGCGTGACCAAGGTGAGCCTCCGCGACCTCGCACCGATCCTCGCGCGACGCGGCGTAGGCGCGACGACCGTCGCTTCGACGGTCGAGATCGCAGCGCGCGCCGGCATCAACGTGATGGCCACCGGCGGGATCGGCGGCGTGCATCGCGGCGCGCAGCGCTCGTTCGACGAGAGC
>JANMWW010000031.1:0-3519 GCA_031394155.1 Chloroflexota bacterium
TCTCTCCGGCGCCGTGCTCACTGAGACGATCTTCAGCTGGCCGGGCCTTGGTCGCTACGCGACCGCGTCGGCGGTGAGCCTCGACTTTCCCGCAGTGATGGGCGTGACGCTGCTCGCGGCAGTCGTCTATCCGCTCGCCAACCTCGCGGTCGACATCGCCTATTACTGGCTCGACCCACGGATCCAGCGTGGCTGAGCGCGCGCTGACGCCGGTGCGACGCCGCTCGTTCCTTGTCACGCGAGCGCCGATCCTGCGCGAGCCGCTCAACGTCCTCGCACTGACGCTCATCGCGCTCTTCGCGCTCGGTGCGCTCCTCGCGCCACTGATCGCGCCGTACGACCCGCTCGCGCAGGATCTGGCGTCTCGGCTCGAGCCGCCCTCGGGCGCGCACTGGCTCGGGACCGATCAGCTTGGACGCGACATCTTGAGCCGGCTGCTCTACGGCTCGCGGATCTCACTCGTGATCGGTGTCGTCGTGGTCGGATTGGCCGGGATCTTCGGCTCGTTCGTCGGGCTCATCGCGGGCTACGCGGGCGGACTGGCCGACGAAGGCCTCATGCGACTCACCGAGGTATTCCTGGCGTTCCCGCCGCTCATCCTCGCGATGGCGATCGCCGGAGCGCTCGGCCCGAGCCTGACCAACGCGATCATCGCCATCGCGGCCGTGACCTGGGCGGTGTACGCACGCCTGGCACGAGGACAGGTGTTGTCTCTGCGACGGCGCGAGTACGTCGAGGCCGCGCAGAGCATCGGCGCGTCGCGCACGCGGATCCTGTTGCGGCATCTCCTTCCGAACGCGGTCGCGCCGCTGCTCATCCAGGCGAGCTTCGACATGGGCTCGGCGATCATCTCGGCCGCAGGCCTGAGCTTCATCGGCTTCGGGGCGCAGCCCCCGACGCCTGAGTGGGGCGTGATGATCAGCGAAGGTCGCAACTTCATCAGCACGCAGCCCTGGCTCTCGCTCTTCCCCGGACTCTCGATCCTTCTCGCCGTCGGCGCGTTCAACCTGCTGGGGGACGGCCTGCGCGACGTCCTCGACCCGCGACTCCGTCCAGTGCGTTGAGCGAGAATCCACGCAATGCCTGAAGAACGCCGCGTGGTCACGGTGCTGTTCGCGGACGTCACTGGATCCACCGCGATGGGCGAATCGAGCGATCCCGAGGACGTTCGCCTGGTCCTCGGCCGCTATTACGCGATCGCGCGCGCGGTCGTGGCAGAGCACGGCGGGACCCTCGAGAAGTTCATCGGCGACGCGGTCATGGCCGTCTTCGGGATCCCGCAGGCACACGGTGACGATGCCGAGCGTGCGCTGGCGGCGGCCCTCGAATTGCGAGAGCGAGTCGCCAAGGATCCAACGACATCGGCGCTCGCGCTGCGGATCGGCGTGAACACCGGCGAAGTCGTCGCCGCGCGCGAGACCGACGCGGGCGACTTCCTGGTGACGGGCGATGCGGTGAACATCGCCGCGCGCCTCCAGCAGCACGCTGAGCCGAACTCGATCATGGCCGGCGAGCGGACGTGCCGCGCGGTCTCGGGGTTTCGCTTCGGCGAGCGCCAGACCATCGCGGTGAAAGGCAAGCGCGATCCGATCGGCGGGTCGATGCTCATCGCCCGATCCACCGAGCGGCGGGCGCCGAAAGCGCCGTTCCTCGGTCGGGAACACGATCTTGCGCAGCTTCAGCTCGTCGCGCAGCGTGCCTTCAGCGAGCGGCGGCCGCAGCTCGTGACGATCACCGCGCCGGCCGGCACCGGAAAGTCGCGGCTCGTCGATGAGTTCGCCGCGCACCTACCCGCGGAGAACGTCACGATCGCCACGGCGCAGTGCCTGCCCTACGGCGGCGCGGTCACGTTCCTGCCGCTTCGCGGCCTGGTCCGCGGGCTCCTGGGGATCGGCGCGGACGCGGACATCCACGCGGCGCTCGCACGCGCTCTCGAGACAGGCGGCTTCGAAGCGAAGGATGCCGAGCGCCTGACCACGCTCATCGGCGCCACCCTCGGAGATGCCGGCGACACGGAGCGGCGCGACCGCGACGAGATCTTCTCCGCATGGCGCGTGCTGGTCGAGACGCTGGCCGCGCGCGGCCCGCTGCTCATCGTTTTCGAGGACATCCACTGGGCGTCGGACACGCTGCTCGATCTGCTCGAGCACGTCACCGGCTCGCGGGGCTCCTGCCCGTTGGTCATGGTGGCGCTCGCGCGACCCGAGCTGCTCGATCGCCGGCCGCAATGGGGCGGCGGACGGAGGAGCTTCACCGCTCTTTCGCTCGAGCCACTCTCGAGCGACGAGACCCTGCGGCTCGTGGCGGTGCTGACCGAGGGCGTGCCCGGCCCGATCGCCGCGAAGATCGTCGAGCGCGCCGGAGGCAATCCGTTCTTCGCAGGGGAGCTCGTGCGGGCATTCGAGGAACGGCGGCGCGCTGGAGTCAACGACGACGAGATCGAGCTGCCCGATACCGTGCACGCGACGGTCCTGGCGCGGATCGACGGCTTGCCGCCGGCCGAGCGCGCCGCTCTTGAGTACGCGGCCGTCGCGGGCCGCACCGCGCGTGTCGACACTCTCGGGGCGCTGCTTCCGGCGCGCACACCGGAAGACCTCGGCGAGTCGCTGGATGCGCTCCTTGATCGCGACCTGCTGGTGTCCGCCGGTCCGGGCGCGTACACGTTCCGCCACATCGTGATCAGAGAGGTCGCGTACGCGACGCTCCCGCGCGCCGAGCGCGTGCGCGCGCACCTTCATCTGGCGGCGCACTTCGAGGAGCGCGCCGCCGCAGGCCAGAACGAGGTGGCCGAGCTCATCGCGTATCACTATCGCCAGGCGATCGCCCTCTCACCGGGCGGGCGCGTGCCCGAAGGGTTGGCGATCGAGAGGGTCGTCCGCGCGCTCGAGGTCGCCGCGCGCGCGGGATGGAACGCGGGGGCGTTCAGTGAGGCGCAACAGCAGATCCGAGAGGCGATCCGGCTCGCACCGGTCGCGGATCATCTGCGCCTGTACGAGCTCCTCGGCGACGTGATGCAGTTCGGTGACGCCGCCGTCGATGGCTACCGGCAGGCGTACGAGCAGTGGCGTGCGATCCCCGACGGCGCCCCCCTCGTGGGGGCTCGTCTGCTGATCAAGCACCTCATGGTCCACGGGCGCTGGTCCGGTTCGGTGTCGCGGCCCCTCGAAGCGACTGAGTTCAGCGACCTGGTCACGGAAGCCGAGCCGCTCGTGGACCGGGCAGGCGATCCGATCCTCCAGGCGCGCCTCGCGGTGGCGACCGCGTTCAAGCGCACGTCAGACGATCTCACGGACCGCGACGCGCTGGCGCACCTGGTGGTGCGGGTCAAGGCCGCGGAGCGTCTGTTCTCAGAGCGCGGTGAGGCCGAGCTCGAGAGCGAGGCGCTCGATGCGCTCGCCGCGGTCTACCGCGCCTATGGGGATATCGAGGCCGCGCTGGAGTGCGACCGCCGGCGCGTCGCCATGTCCGACCGCCTCGGCATCCTCGAGCGCGCGGATGCCTGGAGCGTGTTGGTATGGG
>JANMWW010000049.1:0-7232 GCA_031394155.1 Chloroflexota bacterium
CGGCCGCGGCGGCCTGGGCCTCGGTGATCGCACCCATGTCGACCATCTGCGACAGCACGTAGGCGCGGCGCTGCTGTGCGTTCGCGATGTTGCCCGGATCGGATGGATCCAGCGCCGACGGCGCCTGCGGTAGTCCGGCGAGAAGGGCGCACTCCGCGAGCGTGAGCGTGTGCAGGTCCGACTTGCGGAAATAGGTCTCGGCCGCCGCCTTGATGCCGTACGCCTGGTTCCCGTAATAGATCTGGTTGAGGTAGAGCTCGAGGATCTGCTGTTTCGAATAGGTCCGCGTCACCTCGACCGCGAGGATCGCTTCCTTGATCTTGCGGCTGAGGCTCACCTCGTCCCCGACGATGCGCTGCTTCACGAGCTGCTGCGTGATCGTGGAGGCGCCGCTGACCACCTGGTGCGTGAGGATATCGTCGCGCACCGCGCGCAGGATGCCAAAGACGTCGATGCCGGGGTTGGTCCAGAAGGTCTTGTCCTCGGCGCCGAGCGTCGCGTCGATGAGCTGCTGCGGGACCTGGTCGAGCGTCACGATCTCGCGGCGTTCCTGTTCGAACTGGTACAGGAGCTCGGTCCCGGTGCGGTCGTAGACCTTCGTGGACAGAGCCAGGGGATCCTTGGCGAACTCGTCGGTGGAGGGCAGATCTGCGGTGAAGAAGGCCAGGGCGCCGACAGCGCCGACCGTCCCGAGAGCCACGCCGGCGATGAGGAGGGCGCCCAGGAAGGACGGCAGGATGGCAAGCCGAGCGCGAATGCCGCCCCGCCCTCGGCTTCGCATCTTCTGATACGGCCCCCGCCGGAATGCGTGATCGCGTGTGGTCTTTCTTATGCGCGCGATGTGTCAATGCTAACCGCGGCGCCGCCAGGTTCCATATCCTTCCTGAGTGCCAATTTCTCCGCCACAGGCCGAGCTCGATGAGTTCCTCACACGCGCGATGGTCGACGTCATCGTGCGCGAGGAGTTCGCTGCGCTGTTACGGTCGGGCGACCGCCAGCTGCGTATCAAACAGGGCTTCGACCCGACGCGTCCGAATCTTCACATCGGCCACGCGGTCGGGATGCGCAAGCTGCGCACGCTTGCGAGATGGGGTCACGAGATCGTGCTGATCGTCGGTGACTGGACGACGCAGATCGGCGACCCCACCGACAAGGACGAAACGCGGCCGACCATGTCCCACGAGCAGGTGCTCCAGAATGCGGAGACCTACGTGCAGCAGTTCCACATGGTCGTGCCGCGCGAGAACAGCCGCATCGTCTTCCAGTCCGAGTGGTTCGGGACATTTGGTCTGCGCGATGTCATCGAGCTCGCCGGACGATTCACGGCGCAGCAGATGCTCCAACGCGAGGAATTTCGCAAACGAATGGAGAAGAAGACGCCCATCCCGGTCAAGGATCTCCTGTACCCGCTCCTGCAGGCCTACGACTCGGTCGCGATCAAAGCCGACGTCGAGATGGGCGGCACCGACCAGCTGTTCAACATCCTCGCCGGGCGCGAGCTGCAGAGCCAGCTCGGCCAGCGGCCGCAGCAGGTCTTCACCGTGCCGCTGCTCGAGGGGCTCGACGGCGAGAAGATGAGCAAGTCGAAGCCGAAGACCGGCATCTGGCTGACGGATGAGCCGAACGAGATCTACGGCAAGGTGATGTCCATCGACGACTCACTCATGCCGCACTACTACGAATGGGCCACGGACCTGCCATGGGACGAGGTCAAAAAGATCAATGCAGCCCTCGCGAGCAAAGAGCTCGGGCCGAAGGCCGCGAAGGAGAAGCTCGCGTGGCAGATCACCAGCGAGCTGCATTCGCCGGCGAAGGCCGATCAGGCCGCGGCGGCGTTCACGCGTCAGTTCACCGAAGGCCACGCGCCCGAGAATGTCGAGGACGTCACGATCGAAGCGAACGGCGTCAAGGAGATGAACATCGTTGAGGTGCTCATCAAGGGACTGAAGAAGAGTCGCAGCGAGTCGCGGCGGCTCGTCGAGCAAGGCGGCGTGTCGGTCGACGGGTCCAAATCCAACCTCGAGACGACCGTGTCGACCAATAGCGAATTCGACCTGAAGTACGGCAAGCGCAGCCACGCTCGCATCCGCTGGCGCTAAGCCTGTGACCACGCGGCCCATCGTTGCGGTCGTGCCCTTCGGCGCACGCGGAAGCAGCCGGCGCGCGGGCGCTTGGGCGCGCCAGATCGCGCGACGGCTGGTCGATCGCTTCGCGCAGGAGACCAGCATCGACCTGCGACCGGTGTTCCTCGTGGCGATGCCCCAGCAGTCGAACGAGGCGGGGTACCTGGTGTTCGGATCGACGCCCGACACCGCGACCGCCGCGCGGTACGCGACCTCCTCGGGCGCCAGCCACGCGCTCACCGCCACGTATCGCGAAGAAGGTGCTGCGCGAGCGATCCAGGTCGATCTTGTCGACGCGGCGACGCGCGCCGCGACGCGCCTCGATCTGCGGATCGCGACGGACGGACTTCAGCGCGCCGAGGGCGAGATCGCCGCCTGGCTCGTCAAAACGCTCGGAGTCACGCCGGCTGCGCCCGTGGACGCGCCGGTGATCGCCAACGAGGCTGCGTATGCCGCGCTGCTCGAAGGGATGGATGAGGAGGTCGACGCGACGCTGCTGCGTCAGTCCGATGCGCAGCGGGCCGATCGATCGTGGCAGGCCGCGCTTGATCGGTATCTCGAAGCGACGCGCGCCGACCCGGCCAGCGACCTCGCCGAGGAACGGATCCTGGTCCTCGCGGCGGAGTCGATCGAACGCGCCGATGTCACACGCGAGCTGAACGCGCTCGAAACACTCGTCACGATCCGACCGAGGTCGTGGCGCGCGCACTACATCCTCGGACAGCTGAGGGCGGAGGCACGGGACGGGAATGGCGCGATCGTGGCGATGGAACATGCGCATTCGCTTCAGCCGTTGCCGGACGCCGACCGCGTTCGGCTAGCTGAGCTGTACGCGAACGCCGCGGCGCCCGCGCCGGCGGTCGCTCACCTGCGACGAATCGCCGCCGCGAGTCCTTCGTACGGCGCAGCGCAGGAGCTTCTCGCGATCATCTCCTTCCAACGCGGCGACGAGGCGACCGGTCGTGCGGCGTTCGCGCGAGCGGTCGCCGCGGGCACGACGAGCTGGGAGCTCCACGCCTCGCTTGGTGCGTCGATGCATGCGCGCGGTCAGCTCGACGAGGCCGTCGGGCACTACCGCACCGCGATCGCAACGGGCGGTCCGTCCGTCGTGCGGCTCAATCTTGCCCGCGTGCTCCTGGCGAAGGGAGATCGGGAGGAGTCACTGCGCGAGCTTGACGCAGTGATCGCTCAAGAGCGCACCGGTGAGGTGTTTGGACATGCGCACCGTCTGCGCTTCGGCCTGCGCGAGCCGGATCTCGAACGCGACCTCGAGAAGGCTGGCCAGGCTGCGCTGCGCGGCGAGGCCTCGACGTTTGGTGCGGCGAGCGCCACATTCGATCGAGCGATCGCGATCGACCCGGATCTCTGGGAGGCACATTTCGGCCGCGGCATCGTGGCGCGGCAGCGCGGCGACGCGCCAACCGCGCAGGCATCCTTCAGCCGCGTCTTGGAGCTGCAGCCCGATCAGCCGGATGCGCTTCACGAGCTCGGGGTGGCGCTGCTTATGGGAAACAACACGAAGGACGCACTTGCCGCGCTCGATCACGCCGCAGCACTGCGCCCCGACGATCCGGCGTACGTCGCCGACGCCGGCTTCGCGCATCTCCGCGCCGGTGATCTCGCATCGGCACGCGCGCGGTTGGAGCATGCGACGCGCCTCGATGCGAACGATCCGATCACGAAGTCCTATGTCGGCGAGCTTGAGCGCGTCGAAGCCGCGGGAAAACGATCCTGACGTCGCCGAGGCGGATCACGCGGAAACGCGCGGCCCAGCTCGCGATCACTGGCCAGCTCCTCGACGCGGGCCGTCCGGAGGGCATCGTCGCAACAGTGACGCATCTCGGTCGAGTCCAGATGGATCCGACGGCGGTCGTCGCACGAACGGAGCATCTCGAGCTGTGGAGCCGCCTCGGCGCGTACAGCCGCGAAGAGCTCGACCGCCTGATGTGGAAAGATCGCAAGCTGTTTGAGTACTGGGCGTACATCGTTCCGATGGCCGACCTCCACCTGTACAAGCCCACGATGAAGCGCGTGCTGGTCCGCGACTCATCGCGCGGCCGCTATATCCGCAAGTGGATGAAAGACAACGAGCCGTTCCGTCGCCGACTCATGCGCGACTTCGCCCGCAAAGGCCCGCTCAGGTCACGCGACATCGAGGACGAGTCCAGCGTCGGTTACAGCTCGGGGGGATGGAACGATGGCCGGAACGTCACGCGCATGCTCGACATCCTGTGGGCGACGGGCGAGGTCGCGATCGTCGGACGCCACGGCAATGAGCGCGTTTGGGGCCTGGCAAAGGACTGGTATCCCCCGAAGGTCAAGAAGGCGTCCGAGCGCGAGGTCGCGCGGGAGTTCGTCGAGCGCCGCCTGTCGGCGAAAGGCCTCGCTCGAGCGAGAGAGCTCACAGGCGGCTTCGTCGGCGAGCTCCCGGGCTGGGACCGCGCGCTCGCCGATCTTGAACGACAGGGACTCGCGGTGCCCATCATCGTGGACGGTGTTCGTGGTGTGTTCTACGCGTGGAGGCCAAGCCTCGAGAAACCCTTTCGCGGGCGCAGCGCGATCCTGTCGCCGTTCGACAAGCTGATCCACGACCGGGTGCGGTCGCGCGAGCTCTTCGACCTCGACTACGTGCTCGAGATCTATGTGCCCCCGACGAAGCGGCGATGGGGCTACTACGTACTTCCGGTGCTGCACGGCGACAGGTTCATCGCGCGCTTTGACGCGCGGCGGGAGCCCGACACCGGGACGCTGCGCGTGCTGGCGCTCCACGCGGAGCCGGGTAGCACCATAGCCAGCGCGGGCATCGTGGCGCGTGAGGTCAAAGCGCTGGGGCGCTGGCTCGGCCTGCGGAACATCGAGTACGACCGCGTGCCACGCGGCTGGCGCCGCGAATTGGATCGATGAAGCGGGTCGTCATCGTGGGCGGCGGCTTCGCCGGCCTCCACCTCGTGCGCCGACTCGAGGGTCACCTCCGCGCGAGCGAGGCACAGATCACGATGCTCGACCGCAACAATTTCCATCTCTTCACGCCGCTCCTGTACCAAGTCGCGACCGGTGAGCTGCCGCCGCACGCCGTGGCGTACCCACTCCGCGTGCCGCTCGCGGGGGACCGCTTCGTACGCGCTGAGGTCGAGGCGATCGATCTCGATGCGAAGGTCGTTCGCTCGAGCGAGGGCGAGTTCCCGTACGACATCGTGGTCATCGCGCCAGGCTCGGTGACCAACGACTACGGCATCCCCGGCGTGAAGGAGCACACCCTCACGGTGAAATGGCTTGCCGACGGCCGTGCCCTACGTCATCGGATCCTGTCGGTGTTCGAAGAGGCCGGCGCCGAGCACGATCCGCAGAAGAGACGCGAGCTGCTGTCGTTCGCGATCGTCGGGGCCGGACCGGTCGGCGTCGAACTGGCGGCGTCGATGCGCGACCTCATGGACCACACGCTGCGCGGGATCTATCCGACGATCGACTTCGATCGCGAGCCGCACATCACGCTCGTCGACGGCGCGGATCGCGTCCTGCCGCAGATGAACCCGAAGCTCTCGGGCATCGCCGCGCGGCGGCTGAAGAAGCTCGGCGTCGAAATACGCCTCGGCACGCTCGTCGCATCGGTCACGGCCGACGGTCTGCATACGCGTGATGGCCGATCCCTCCGGGCGAAGACTGTTGTGTGGGCCGGCGGCGTGAAGGTCAATCCGCTTCTGACGCCGCTGGCGCTCCCAAAGTCGAAGGACGGGCGGCTTGTCGTCGACAAGTACCTCCGCGCCGGCGGTCGGGACGACGTGCTCTCGTTCGGCGACGCAGCCGCATTCGATTTCCAGGGCAAGCTCCTGCCGATGCTGGCGCAGGTCGCGGTGTTGCAGGCGCCGGCCGCCGCCAAGAATCTGATCCACCTGATCCGAGACGAACCGCTCGAGCCATATCGGTACCACCGAAAAGGCGACCTCGTCGCCCTCGGACGCACGAGCGCTGCTGCCGAATTCGATCGTCCGCCGGTCGTGCTCTCAGGCATCCTCGCGTGGACCGTGTGGCGCGTGAACTACCTGCTGCAGCTCGTCGGCGTGCGCAATCGCGGCACGCTCCTCGTGGAGTGGATCCTGTCCTACTTCTCGCGCCGGATCGTCGTCGACATCCAATAGCTAATGCGCGGCGGCGGACTCCTGCGCGGTCTCCGCGTGCGCGGCGATCACCTTCTGCGCGATGTGTGATGGGCACTCCTCATACACGAGGAACTTCGAGCTGAAGGTGCCGCGCCCGCCGGTCATCGACCGCAGGTCCGTCGCGTAGCGGAAGATCTCCGCGAGCGGAATGTGCGCCTTGATCCGCTGGTAGCCCGCGCCCGTTGACTCCATGCCGAGGACGCGGCCGCGGCGGCTGTTGAGGTCGGCGAGGACGTCGCCCATCTGTTCCTCGGGCACGAGGACCTCGAGGTCGTGGATCGGCTCGAGCAGGAAGGCGTCGGCCTCCTTCACGCAGTTCTGGAGCGCGAGCGAACCGGCGATACGGAAGCTCATCTCATTGCTGTCGACCGCGTGGAAGGATCCGTCGGTGAGCGTCGCGCGGAAGTCCGAGAGCGGGTACCCCGCGATGACGCCCTTGTCCGCGGCCTCGCGCACGCCCTTCTCGACGGCCGGCCAGTAGTTGCGCGGCACCGAGCCACCGACGATGCGGGTCGCGAACTCCACGCCGCTTCCCGGGACGAGCGGCTCGACCTCGAGCCAGGTGTCGCCGAACATTCCGTGGCCGCCGGTCTGGCGCTTATAGCGGCCCTGCGCATGCGTCTTGCGCCGGATGGATTCCTTGTAGGGAACGCGGGGCGTGCGCGTGAGCACCTGGACGCCGAACTTCTCCTTGAGGTGATGCACGGCCGTGTCGATCGCCGACTCGCCGATGCCCGACAAGATCGTCTCGTGCGTCGCATCGTCGCGGCGCACGTGCAGCGAAGGGTCCTCGTCGGTCAGCTTGTGCAACGCGGTGCCGACCTCGACAAGCTCGGATCGGCACTGCACAAGCTCACCGACGAGGACCCATCTCTTCACGTGCGCCGCGACGACGCGACGCACGAGACGATCCTGTCAGGCATCGGCGAGTCGGCGATCGACACGGCCGTGC
>JANMWW010000087.1:0-2140 GCA_031394155.1 Chloroflexota bacterium
GAAAGGGTCGCGTCGGCGAGCTCGATGAGGAGATGGTCTTCGAGACGCGCGTGGGGGAGACCTTCCTGCTCGGCGCGTCGACCTGGCGGGTGGAGGAGATCACGCACGATCGCGTCCTCGTCTCGCCTGCGCCGGGCGTACCGGGAAAGATGCCGTTCTGGAAGGGCGAGTCCGCGAACCGACCGCTCGAGTTCGGCCGCGCGATCGGCGCGCTCACGCGGACGCTGCGCGCATCGGATCCAGAGGTCGCGACTGCGCTCCTTCGCGACAAGCACGACCTCGACGAACGGGCCGCGAGGAATCTTCTCGAATACCTCCGCGATCAGCACGCCGCGGCCGGTGCCGTGCCGGACGACAAGACGATCATCGTCGAGCGCTATCTCGATGAGGTCGGCGATTGGCGCGTCTGCATCCTGACGCCGTTCGGCGGCAAGGTGCACGCGCCGTGGGCCATGGCGATCGGCGCGATGGTCCGCGAGCACAGCGATGTCGAGATCGACGTCCTCTGGACGGACGATGGGATCGTCGCGCGTTTCCCCGAGGCCGAGAAGGCGCCGAACGCTGAGCTCGTCATCCCCGATCCCGACCGCGCCGAGGCGCTGGTCATCGACCGTCTCGGCCAGACGCCGCTGTTCGCGGCCCGTTTCCGCGAGGCCGCCGCCCGTGCGTTGTTGCTGCCGCGCCGCTATCCCGGGCAACGCTCGCCGCTCTGGCATCAGCGCCGCCGCGCGGGCGAGCTGCTGCAGGTGGCGTCGCGCTTCTCGTCGTTCCCGATGATCCTCGAGGCCTATCGCGAGTGCCTTCAGGACGTGTTCGACATGCCGGCGCTCCTTGAAGTCCTTCGCGCGATCCGCAGTCGCGACATCCGCACGGTCACCGTCGACTCGCGGACGCCGTCGCCGTTCGCGTCGGCCCTGCTCTTCGAATACGTCGGCAACTTCATCTACGAAGGTGATGCGCCACTCGCCGAGCGACGCGCGCAGGCGCTCACCGTCGATCCGTTGCAGCTGCGGCAGCTCCTGGGCGAGGCCGAGCTGCGTGAGCTGCTCGACAAGGACGTCCTCGACGAGCTCGAGCTGCAGCTCCAGCATCTCGATCCCGACCGTGCGGCGAAGCACCCCGACGCGGTCCACGACCTGCTATCGCGACTCGGGGACCTGGGGCGCGACGAGATCGTCGCGCGCACGATCCCCGGCGCGCACGTCGATGAGTGGCTCGCGGATCTGGAACGTGAGCGCCGCGTGCTACCAGTGCCGATCGCGCTCGAAACGCGTTTCATCGCGGCGGAGGACGCGGCGAAGTACCGGGACGCGCTGGGCGTCGTGATCCCGCAGGGGCTGCCCGATTCGTTCCTCATCGGCGACACGCGTCCGCTTGCGGCGCTGGTGCGCCGATACGCACGCACGCACGGGCCGTTCACCGCAGCGGACTTCGCGCGCCGGCTGGGGATCGGCCCCGTGGTGGCGCTAGGCGCGCTCGGCGAGCTCGCGGCAGCGGGCACGGTGGTTGAAGGAGAGTTCCGACCGGGCGGTCACGGTGCCGAGTGGGTCGACGCGGGTGTCCTGCGAACACTGAGGCAGCGGTCGCTTGCGCGCCTGCGCAAAGAGGTCGAGCCGGTCGAGCAGAGCGCGCTCGCGCGCTTCGAGCTGGGCTGGCACGGCGTCGACTCGCCGCGCTCGGGCGCGGCTGCGCTGCTCGACGCCATCGCGCAGCTCGAGGGAGCCTTCGTGCCCGCGTCGGATCTCGAGTCGCGCATACTTCCGGCGCGCATTGCGGGATACGACGAGAGCGAGCTCGACTCGCTCCTCGCGTCAGGCACCGTGCTATGGATCGGAGGCGGATCGCTCGGTCCGCGTGACGGCCGTGTCGCGCTGTATCTCGCCGAGCACGCCTCGCTCGTTCCCATCCCCGACAAGCCGCGCGAAGGCGCGACGCATGTGCGGATCCGCGAAAGCCTTTCAGCGAGAGGTGCGATGTTCTTTCCGCAGCTGCTCGCCGTACTTGGTGGGGGATTCGCGCCTGAGGTGAAGGACGCACTCTGGGATCTGGCCTGGGGCGGGGAAGTGACGAACGACACCTTCTATGCCGTGCGCGCGACGCTGAAGCCCTCACCGGCGCGCAACGCACGCCGACGCGGTCC
>JANMWW010000125.1:0-5511 GCA_031394155.1 Chloroflexota bacterium
GGAACGCCTGCGAGGTTGCCTGCGGGAATGAGCCCGATGTTCCCCGGTCGCTTCGTGGTGGGCGGATTGCTCGCCGTCGTCGGCGGGCTGTCGAGCGGCTGCGTGATCGGTGTCGCGGTGATCGTGCGGCCGGCGGACAGGATCACATCGGCGGTCTTGAAGATCTCCGCGTATGACGCGGCCAGGCGCACGCGCAGGCGCATCGCCGGGAGGTCGTCGCGCGCGCGGATGTCCAGCGCGGCGCGGAGTCCTGCCTTCTGTCGAGCGTCGACGAGCTGCTCGAACCGATCGCTCTCGATGAGCTCCGCGAAGATCGTCGCGCCCTCCGCGCCATAGACCGTGCCGACCATCGGTCCGTACGGCATGTCGGCCGGAATGGTGGCGCGCGTGAAGTTGCGCATGACGCGTTTGAATTCCGCGACGCCCTTCTCGAGCGCGGCCTTCGCCTCGGGCGAGGCGTGGTCGGCGATGTCCTCTTCAGCGAACGCGACGCGCACCTTCCTCACCGCGGCGCGCGCCGCGGCTGCCGTGAGCGCGCGGTGGCGTTTGCCGGCCGACGACGCGTCCTTCGCATCCGGTCCCGCGACCGCCTCGAGCACGAGCGAACAATCCTCGGCGTTCCGCGCCATGGGTCCGATCTTGTCCAGCGTCCAGGAGAGCGCCATCGCGCCATGACGCGAGATGAGTCCATACGTCGGACGCAGGCCGGTGACGCCGCAGTAGGCCGATGGCGTTCCGATCGATCCGGACGTCTCGCTGCCCAGCGCGAAGGGAACGATCCCGCCGCTGACGGCCGCCGCGGACCCGCTCGATGATCCACCGGACCACCGCTCGGTGTTCCACGGATTTCGCCCGGGGCCTTGCAGCGATGCGCTCGGGTAGCGATAGCCACCGCCGCCCGCGAGCTCGACCATCGCGAGCTTCCCGGCGAGCACACCTCCTGCCTTCACCAGGCGCGCGATCGCGGTGGCGTCCTCGCCGAAGACCTGATCGCGATACGGCGGCGCGCCCCAGGTGGTCGGCGCGCCTTTCGCGGCAAGGAGGTCCTTCGCACCGTAGGGGATGCCGAGCAACGGACGTGCGTCGCGGCGCTTGATCGCGGCGTCGGCCCGCTTCGCTTCGGCGCGAGCACGCAGACGCGTGACGGTCGCGACGGCGTTGTATTTCGGACCGACGCGTTCCAACAGATCGCAGAACTCATCGGCGAGCTCGACGGCTGACACGTGGCGCTTACGAAGCGCCGCGCGAAGCTCCCCGACCGTCGCGAAGCGGTGTCCGCTCAGGGTCGATACACCGTCGGCGGCTCGGTCGCGATCGGAACGCGCTGCTTGCGAAGCTCGACCGCGCTTTTCTCGATCGCCTCGCGCGCCTGTGTGGCGAGCAGGTCCGGATCGTTTCCATCCGGCTGCGGCTGCGCGGCTTTCGGCTCCCGCTTTCCCACTGAACGCAGAGATTAGCGTGCTAACCTCGGTCAATGGAGCCGTCGCGCGGCGGACGCCGGTACATGATCGCGGAACAGCCTTTGTCGGCACGCGATTACGACGTGCCGGTCGGTTGGTGGGGCTGGAACTGGGAGCCGCCGGTCCCGATGTCCATCACCGAGATCGTGCAGGCCGGGAACATGGACGCGCGGACCGCGGCACTGTGCGGTATGGCCATCGAAGCGCACGGATCGCTGCTCATCTCGGCGGAGGAGCCGCATTCGGGCAAGACGACCACGCTGACCGCGCTGCTCGACTACCTGCCCCACCGCGTGCGCAGAGTCTTCGTGCGCGGTTGGGCCGAGACGTTCGACTACCTCGATCAGACGAAGCCCGATCAGACGATCCTGCTCGCGAACGAGCTCTCGTCCCATCTGCCGGTGTACCTGTGGGGTCCGAAGGCGGTCCGCGTCTTCAACACGCTCGCTCGTGGCTACGCGCTCGGCTCCACCCTGCACGCCGACAGTGCCGAGGAGGCCGTCGCGCAGCTGACCGGCGAGCTCGGCGTCCCCGCGGCGGACCTCGCGCGCGTTCACCTGCTCATGGTCATGCGCATCTATGCGACCTCACGCGGCGGGCAAGCGCGGCGCGTCGTCTCACTCCATCGACTCGGCGAGCGCGACGGTGCGGTGACGCTCACACCGCTCGTCTCGCACGACGCGGAGAGCGACGCGTTCACGCACGACGCCCAGGCACAGGTCGCGCTGCTGGCGCAGCTGCGCACCGAGGAGGCAGACGATGCTGGCGCGGAGCTCGAGCGCCGCGCCGCCTACCTTCAAGACCTGCTTCAGCGCCAGGCATTCGACATCCCCGACGTCCGCGCGGCCCTCTCGGCCGCACGCGGCGAGAAGACCGCCATCTTGCTCAGAGGAGATCCGGTGAATGACTGATCGACCACAGAAGATCGGCGAGCTCCGCGAGACGGACTACCGCTCCCGCTCCGTGAAGGAGGAGCTTCGCGCGAATCTGATCGATGCCGTCGCGAAGAAGCGCGACCTCTTCCAGGGCATCGTCGGATACGAGACCACGGTCATCCCGCAGATCGAGAACGCGGTCCTCTCCGGGCAGGACATCATCTTCCTCGGAGAGCGCGGCCAGGCGAAGACGCGCATCGCGCGGCGGCTCATCGAGCTGCTCGACCCGGCCGTGCCGGCGATCGCCGGCTGCGAGGTCAACGACGATCCGTTCGCGCCGATCTGCGCGGCGTGCCGCTACCGCATCGCCAACGACGGCGAGAGCGTCGAGCTCGTCTGGCTCACGCCGGACCAGCGCTACACCGAGAAGCTCGCGACGCCGGATATCTCCGTCGCCGATCTCATTGGCGAGGTCGACCCGATCAAGGTCGCCGAGGGTCGCTATCTGTCCGACGAGCTGACAATCCACTACGGGCTCGTGCCGCGCACGCACCGTGGGATCTTCGCCCTCAACGAGCTCCCCGACCTCGCGGAGCGCGTGCAGGTGAGCCTGTTGAACGTGATGGAAGAACGGGACGTGCAGATCCGCGGCTATAAGGTCCGCCTGCCGCTGGACCTCTTCGTGGTCGCGTCCGCGAATCCCGAGGACTACACGAACCGCGGTCGCATCATCACGCCGCTGAAGGACCGCTTCGGCTCGCAGATCCGCACGCACTACCCGAAGGAGATCGCGACCGAGGTCGGCATCATGGAGCAGGAGCGGAACACGTTCGTCGACGAAGGTCTCAACACGATCGTGCCCGGCTACATGAAGGAGATCCTGGCCGAGGTCTCGCAGCTCGCGCGCAAGTCTCCGGAGATCTCGCAGCGCTCCGGCGTGTCGGTGCGCGTCTCGGTCGCGAACTACGAGAACCTCGTCTCGAGCGCCTTGAAGCGCGCCGTGCGCACCGGCGAGACGACCATCGTGCCGCGGATCAGCGACATGCCCGCGGTCATCGCTTCGACGGCCGGCAAGATCGAGCTCGAGTCGGTCGGAGACGTGACCGAAGAGCGCGTCATCGAGCGGCTCGCGCAGCGCGCCGTGCTCAACGTCTTCAACCGCACCTTCTCGCTCGGCGAGTTCGACTCGTTGCTCGCCGCATTCCAGCGGGGCGCGACGATGCACGTGTCGTCGACGCTGAGCTCCGGGGAGTACGTGAAGCAGGCGCTGCAGATCCCCGGCATGAAGGGCGCGGTCGCAAAGCTCGGTGCGGCTGGCAATCCCGCGACGGTCGCCGCAGCGGTGGAGTTCGTGCTCGAGGGCCTTCATCTCAACCGCAAGCTGAACAAGGAGCGCGGAGACACTCGGAGCACCTTCCGGGCATGAGAGCTCGCTCGTGAAGCCGCTGTCACGCTTGATGGCGGCGAGCCGCCGGCACCCCCTCTCCTCGCTGTTGGCTACGGCCGCCCGCCATTCGCGGTTCGCGCTGCCAACGGGCGGCCTGGGCGCAAGTGCTCGTCGAGGGGGTGCCGCCCTGCTCGCCGCCGTCCGACCGCGCATTCGCGCCGTCGTCTCGCGAGGGGCTTCGTGAACGAGACTCCGCCCCTCCGAGATTTCGATCGCGACATCCAATACAAGCGCTGGGACGGCACCCAGCGGCTCGACGCGCTCGAGGCAGAGGAGCTGCTCTCGGCCATGTCGGACGAGCTCCTCTCGGGCGGGGATCTGGAGGACGCGCTCTCGCGCCTCTCCCGCTGGGGCATCCCCGGCCGCATGGATGGGATGAAGGACCTGCTCGAGCGGCTGCGCGGCGCGAAGGCGCGCCGGGCGCAGCGCCACGATCTCTCGACCGCATTCGATCAGCTGAAGCAAAAGCTCGAGGACGTGAAGCGTCTGGAGCGTGAAGGCCTCGAGCGACGCCGGAACGCCCAAGCGCCGAACGAGCAGCTGCACCAGACGATGGAGCGGCTCGCACAGGAGCGGCTCGCGCAGCTCGACGCCCTCCCCGAGGACTTCGGGCGCGCGGTGCGCGCGCTGAAGGACTACGAGTTCGTCGAGCCGAAGGCCGCGGAGAAGTACCAGGAGCTCATGAACGAGCTGCAGCAGCAGGTCCTCGGCTCGTACTTCAAGAACATGCGCGAGTCGCTGCAGAACCTCACGCCCGAGCAGCTCGAGCGCACCCGTCAGATGATCCGCGACCTCAATCGCGCTCTGAAGGAGCGCATGGAGGGCGGCGAGCCGGACTTCGAGGCGTTCCAGCGTCAGTACCCGGAGCTCGCGGGCGGCGCGAAGGACTGGGACGATCTGCTGCGACAGCTCGGCCAGGGCATGGCCGCTATGCGCTCGCTGTGGCAGAGCATGTCGAGCGACATGCGCTCGCAGCTGGAGGAGCTGCTCGGCACGGCATTCGCAGACCCGGGGCTGCAATCCGCGATGAACGAGCTCGCCGACACGCTGTCGCAGCTCGTGCCGATGGAGAGCTACGAACACGGCATGAGCGGCGATCAGCCCGTCTCACTGGCGGAAGCGCTCGGCCTGATGGACGAGATGAACCAGCTTTCCGACATGGAGGACATCGTCCGAAGCGCCCGCTCGTCGGACGACCTCGATCCTCTCGACCCCGATCAGGTCGAGCGCCTCGCGGGTCCCGACGCGCGTCAGTCGCTCGAGCAGCTGCAGAAGATGATCGAGCTCCTCGAGGAGGCTGGGCTCATCCGCAAGGACGGCGAGCGCTACGAGCTGACGCCGCGCGGCATCCGCAAGATCGGTCAGCGCTCGCTTGAGGAGATCTTCTCGACGCTGAAGCGCGACGCGTTCGGCAGCCACCGCTCACGCGTCCGTGGCCGCGGCGGGGACGCAACAGACGAGCTGAAGACGTATGAGTTCGGCGACCCGTTCCTGCTCGACCTGCCCGGCACCGTGCGGAACGCGATCTTCCGCGACGGTCCGAAGGTGCCGGTGAAGCTGCAGGCGACGGACTTCGAGGTCTTCCGCACCGAGCTCATGACCCAGTCAGCGACGGCGATCCTCGTGGACGTCTCGCGCTCGATGCTGTTCCGCGGGTGCTTCCTCGCCGCGAAGAAGGTCACGCTGGCGCTTGACTCGCTGATCCGCACGACGTTCCCGAAGGACGACC
>JANMWW010000166.1:0-2620 GCA_031394155.1 Chloroflexota bacterium
CTCGCGCGAGGACTTCGCCGACCAGGCGCGACTTGCCGATGCCCGCGTTGCCGACGAGCGTGAACAGGTGCGCGCGCCGTTCCGTGCGCACGCGCTCGAACGTATCGAGGAGAAGTCGCAGCTCGCGCTGCCGACCGACGAGCTGCGCGCGCATCGCGGGCAGGCCGCGGGCCTGCTCCGGGACCACGCTGCGCGGTCGCACCGCGCGGAAGGCGCGAACGGGTTCGCTCTTGCCCTTCGCGGTGACGGCCTCGCGCGGCGCGTAGTCGATCGCCGATCGCGTGAGCGATTCGGTGAGTGGCCCGACGATCACCTCACCTGCGTCAGCGCCCTGCTGGAGACGCGCGGCTACATTCACTGCGTCGCCGGTGACGAGGAATTGCCCATCGCGCCCGCTCCCAGCCACTGCCTCGCCCGAGTTCACGCCGACGCGTGCCGCAAGCGATACCCGGAGCTCGCTGTTGAGGTCGGTGATCGCGTCCCGCATCGCGAGCGCGGCGCGAACGGCGCGCTCCGCATCGTCGTCGTGAAGACGTGGGACGCCAAAGACCACCATGACGGCGTCGCCGATGAACTTCTCGACGGTCCCACCGTGCAGCTCGGCGATCTGCTTCATGCGCTCGAAGTACGCACCCATGACCGACCGCACGGCCTCGGGATCGTTGTCGGAGCCGAACGCTGTCGACCCGACCACGTCGGCGAATACGACGCTGACGAGCTTGCGTTGCTCTGTTGCCTGGCGGCCCGCGGTGTTCACGGGCACATTGTGCGGTGAAGGCCTGCGGGCCTACACGCCGTGCGCGAGTTGACGCGCGTATTCAGCCGCATCGTAGTGACCTAGAGATGCGGCGATGAGTCCCTCGTCGCTCATCGTCCACTCCTCGTATCCATCGACGCGCACGGCATTCCCCGTGCCCCCTGGCCCGGTGTTGGTGCCAGTGAACGTCCAGTGGTACTCGACGCGCCCGCCATCCGCGACCAGATCGCGCAGGTACACCTGCATGTCCGGCAACGCGACGAAGAAGCTCAGGGCGGTCTCGGTGATCGCGGCGCGACCCACTGACGGGGCGCCGTCGTTGATGGTGAGCCGGCCCTCGGGCGCGTAAAGCTCGGCAACACGTCCCGGATCCATGCTGCACCAGGCTGCCGTGTAGCGCTCGGCGAACGCTCGAAGCTGACCGAATTCGGGCGTCATCGATTCCTCACTCGCATGATGCCCGAATCGCCTGATCCGGTGTTCTTTCTTCCAATCGAGTGACGCGCTTTGGACACCCGCTGATACAACCGACACGAACAACGCATCTACCTGCTCCGCACGAATGCCGGCATCGAGATGCACGAGATCCCGGAAGAAGACCCCGCGCCGCCGGCGGCTGGAAGGATCGGTAGCGTGTTCCTGATGGGGCGGGAGGATTCGAACCTCCGTATGGCAGATCCAGAATCTGCTGCCTTACCGCTTGGCGACGCCCCAAAGGAGAGGCTCATTATCCCACTGGGGACCGCTTGAGCGCGATGGTCGTCGTGATCGCGAGCGGGAGCAGCACCAGCGGGACGAAGAAAGGCGCGGCGCCAAAGCTGATCAGCACAGTGCATTCGAGGAACAGACCGGCGACGACCAACGCGGTGCCGGCCGATCGCTGGCCGCGCAGACGCAGCACGATCCCGATATAGACCAGGCCCGGTGCGATCGACCATACGAGCACGGCGAGGAAAGGCAGCGGAAAGATCTGCTGGCGTTGCCACAGTGCCTCGCTGGTGCAGGAGACGACTTGCGACGCCTGCGGACCCTGAGTCGCACCAGGCGGCGGGGGAGTCGCTGTGATCGTCGCGGTGCAACCGCCCTGGATCGGCGCGAACAGGAACAATGCGCCGATCACCGGTCCGATGACCGCCGATACGAACGCCGCACGTTGGGCAACGGGTCGCATCGTGCGAACGTAACGCCACGGACGCGCGGCGCAAAACCGTGGCAGGCTATGACCTGATGGCCAAACTTCCCAAGCCCCGCGACGACCTCGCCGGCTTCCCTGCGTACCGCACGCCGGCACAGATCAAGGCAGATGTCCGGCTCGCCGCGAATGAGTGGGCTGAGCCGAACCGTGCAGGGCAGTGGCTCACGCCCGACGAGCTCGAGGCCATCCTGCTGAACCGCTATCCCGGACCAGCGCTGGATCTGCGCACCATCCTGGCCGAGCGCTATGGGGTCAGTCCCGATCAGCTGATCCTCGGCAATGGCAGCAACGATGTGCTGCTTCAGGTTTTCCTCGTTTTCGGTGGGCACGGCCGCAAGACGCTCTTGTTCCAGCCAACGTATTCGATGCACGAGCGCCTGACGACGATCGCCGGAGGCACCGTCGTCAACGAGCGTGTCGGTTTCCCGTACGACCTCACGAAGGAGCACGCGCTTCGCACGATGGAGCGAGTCAAACCGGAGATCGTGGTCTTCACGACACCGAACAACCCGACGGGCAACGAGATCGACTTCGACCTGATCCTCGCGGTGGCCAAGGCCTATCCCGAAACGCTCGTCCTCGTCGACGAGGCGTATAGCGACTTCGCTGGTCGCACGCTCCTGCCCGAGGTCGCGAACCACCCGAACATGGTGATCAGCAAGACGTTC